>JAOUJT010000029.1 GCA_029883105.1 Gammaproteobacteria bacterium | reverse complement strand
CTTTATTTCGTAGGGCTGCGCATTCACCTCAGTCTTTCCAGACTCCACCTTTGCCAGATCGAGTATCTGATTAATCAAAGTAAGCAAATGCTGGGAGGAAGCAAGTATTCTATCCAGATATTCTAGCTTACCCTGATCGCCAGATTCCTTTACGTCTTCGATCAATAACTCGGAAAAACCCATAATAGAGTTCATGGGTGTTCGTAACTCATGACTCATGTTGGCCAGAAACTGGCTTTTTGCCTTGCTTGATTGCTGTGCCGCATCATGTGCCAAAAGCAGCTCCGCGGAATAGGTCTGTAACTCGTTATGCGCATCGTGAATTAACGCAAGGTGTGTCTCCTTTTCTCTGTCCAGGGCATTGTTGCGACGAATAACAATTGTTGCAATCCCCCCCCCAAATACGAGTACCCCAAAGAATGTGAGATACATCCATAGACGGGTCTGTTCGAATGAGACATTGACTCGTTGTGAAGTTAGGTGTGATTCGTGCATCTGGGTCGCATACAGGTGTTGCATGGTTTGAACAAGCTCATTCTGCGCGGGCATACTTGCTTCTTGATATAGTCGTCTTGCCTCTTCAATCTGACCTGTCTTGCTTAGTTCGATCACTTCGCGTAATAGCGGTACCGCAATGTTTGCCTGTTGCCCCTGCGTGGCCAGGATTTCCTCTTCCTTATCCGTTAGCTCCATTGCCATCAGTTTTAAACGGGTTTCAGAAAACCGGCTGGCTGCATCATACAAAAGCATCTCACTTTCATCCCTGGCAAAGGGATCATCCAGATAGAGCAGTCGATGCAGGATCAGCGTACGCTCCTTGGCAATGGCACGCATCTCGGCACCCATCGCAACCTTGGACATATCTGAATGTATATGGTGATTTAACTGTGACTTCATCTCTTCCATCCGATCAACACCGGCAAGGGTGATGAACAGCATCAAGATCAGCATCGCCGCAAAGCCCAGAATCAGGGCGGCCTGTGATGAAGCAGTAGTCTTTTGTGCAGATGAATTCAATGTATTCCCACCAACCTGCAAGGAATTCCCCAAAAACAGGAATCACTACAATTATCCGACTATACGACCTGAAACTACAAGCGTAATTAATGTAAAGCACGATTTTTACAACTATTTAAACCGAGAAATTATTAACAAACAAAAATATAACTATATAACAATAACTTACAACAACCCAAAATTTATTGCTCACATATAAACATATTGGTTCCGCTATACACAATACAGAAAGGCCGTGAAAGATTGAAAAAAAAGGTAGTAGTTAACGCCAAGCCATTAAGTCCATTAGAGCGTGGTGGGTGCGACAGGAATATGTTTTCGAAGCTGCCGGTGCGGCAGTGAACTCAGATATCTACCGCATCTTAAACATTATTTCTGTAGGAGATATCCTACGTGTATAGGGGATTATTTCACGAAAATGGTATTTATCATTTTATCGGGTATAAAAGCGCTTATTAGAGCGTTACGATAGGGCTTCGACAAAAACTATTACCCGTAGACGATAGTCATCTACTGCGTTATCTCAGCAAATACACCGTTAACCAGCGCCTTTAGATCCATGGGGCTTAACTCTATTTCCAGGCCTCTACGACCAGCGCTGACATAGATAGTATCAAAATCTTTTGCACTTACATCGATGATGGTTTTAAGTTGCTTCTTCTGACCCAGAGGGCTTACCCCGCCAAGTATATAACCCGTCGAGCGTTCCACATCTGACTGGCTAGCCATGGCCACCTTCTTTGCAGCGGCAATTTTTGCCATAAGTTTCATGCTTAACATCGACGAAACCGGTACAACGCCAACCATCAGTTCATTATTGTCAACATTAACCACCAGTGTTTTAAACACTCTTGCTTCGTTAAGTCCCAACTTTTCAGCCGCCTCAGTACCGAACGACTCACATGCTGGATCATGGGTATACGAATGTACCCTGTGAAAGACTTTTCTTTTCCTGGCAAGATTGATTGCTGGTGTCATGCTAAAAATATTTTATTTGCTGCCGGTCATAAAATACGACTGTATAGGAAAGCTATACCTTCTTTTTCTCTGCCACCTTGTTGCGCAGATAGATCGGCTGCGCCAACTCTGCACTAACCGCCAGGCCGGATGTAAAATCACGTTTCGCCAAGCTTGCGATATCTATCGCATTGGGTAGCCGGTTGCCATCAAAACCCAGTAGCTTCACACCATAGTGCGGAGGTAATATCGTTTTATAGGTCGCCCAACCACTGCCGGTACCAAACCAACCGGGGCCCTCCACATCCGGGGCATGGTCAGGGGCGATGACATACTCCTTGTTTACCGGGCTCATCAGCCCGTCGTCATCGGCCACAAAGGCGCCCCAATAGATCTCATCCATACGCGCATCGATGGCGGCAATGACCTTGTCCTTACCCCCTTCACGCTTTGCTCCCTGGGCTAGACAGGCCAGCGTCGAGACCGGCACCACCGGCAGGTCTGCGGCATAGGCCACACCCTGGATCACGCCGGTGGCGATACGGATGCCGGTAAAAGCGCCCGGGCCACAGCCGAAGGCCAGTGCATCCAGCTGCTTCAACGATAGCCCGGCCTGATCCAATAGCTCATCCATGTAGGGTAGTAACAGCTCGGCATGTTTGCGTGGTGCCACCTCATGACGGCAGAGGCACTCATCGTCGACCATCAGGGCGACACTCACGGCCTCGCTGGAACTCTCTATGGCCAGGATCTTCATTCTACGGTTTCCGCTTTTGGATGATTATCAGATTCATTTTCAGGTTTATGGTGGTAGTGATAGAAGCGTTGCACCATCGCCAGTTCCTGCGACTTGAACATCTTCGGCAGGCTGTTAAGGAAGATCTTGCCGTAGGGTTTGTTGATCAAACGCGGATCACAGAGCATCAATACACCGTAGTCGTTGACGTCACGAATCAGTCGTCCAACACCCTGCTTGAGGGTGATCACCGCATCCGGAACCTGGAACGACATAAAGGGATTGCCACCATTGTTACGCAGGTTTTCGATCCGTGCCTGCATCACCGGATCACCAGGCGAGGCAAACGGGAGCTTGTCGATGATCACGCAAGACAGAGCCTCGCCACGCACATCCACCCCTTCCCAAAAACTGCCGGTACCCAGCAGCACCGCATTGCCCTTTTGCCGGAACTGCTCCAGCAGACGCGAACGAGGGCTATCGCCCTGTATCAGGATGGGATAATCGATACGCCCCTCTAATAGTTCCGCGGCCTGTTTCAGGGCGCGATGACTGGTGAACAACATAAACACCCCACCCTTGCAGGCCTCGATAACCGGGATAGCCTTGTCGACGATAGTACGGGTATAGGGCTCGGTATTGGGTTCCGGCATATCCGCAGGCACATAGAGCATGGCCTGGCTCTTGAAATCAAAGGGGCTGTCCCAACACACCGCCTTGGCATCCTCGATGCCCAGGCGTCGACTGAAGTGGTCGAAGTCTCCGCCTACGGCCAGTGTGGCCGAGGTAAATACCCAGGCGGATTTCTGTGCCTGCATCTGTTGCTTAAAGGTATTGGCTACGTTCAACGGTGTCAGGTTGATGGTCACGCTACGCTTATAGGTCTCGAACCAATGGATATGATCCTCGGGTATATCGGTGGTCATAGCAGTAAACTTCAGCGCCAGACTCTGGCAGCGTCGATGACAGCTCTCCAGTCCTTTGCTGCTGTCGGAGACCGTCACCAGCGCGTTCTCCAGCTTCGCCAGCACCGTGTTGATGTCAGCAATCCCTTGCTTTATCTCCGCCAGTTCACTTACCTCTTTCCAGCCCTCACGACGCACCTCGACACCGAAGGCGAGACGAAAATCCTGTACCGCCTTTTGCAGTTCTTCGGCGGTGCGCGACAGGGTTTGTACCGCACTACCGGCCTTGAGGTCTTCGGCGATGGCGTCCTGTGCCAGTTCTATCAGTTGATAACTACTGAGACTGTCGCCAAAGAAGTTGCTGGCGATCTCCGGCAGTTGATGTGCCTCATCAAGGATAAAGGCGTTGGCCCCGGGCAGCAGTTCACCAAAGCCTTCATCCTTAAGCGCCATATCCGCCATCAATAGATGGTGATTGACCACCAGTACATCGGCCTCCTGCGCCTTCTTGCGAGCCTGCACCAAAAAGCATTTATTGATGTGGCCACACTCCTGGCCCAGGCAGTTATCCGCCGTCGAGGTCACGCGCGGCCAGAGCATGGAGTCCTCGCTGAGGCTATCCAGCTCGGCGATGTCGCCGCTACGGGTACGACCGCCCCATTTTCTGATCTCCTGCAGCTCGCTGACCTGTTGGCGATTATGGAAACGCCCCTCCTGCTCGGCCAGTTCCAGACGATGAGGACAAAGATAATTGGCGCGGCCTTTGAGCATGGCGATACGCACAGGCACATTGAGGGCGTCACGCACCACGGGAACGTCTTTATAGAAGAGTTGGTCTTGCAGGTTCTTGGTGCCGGTGGAGACGATGACCTTCTTGCCGGACATCATCGCCGGAACCAGATAGGCGAAGGTCTTGCCGGTACCAGTTCCCGCCTCAGCGATCAGCACAGCATCATCCGCCAATGCCGTCATCACAGCATCGGCCATATCCTGTTGTTGGGTACGGGTAATATAACCGGGTATGGTCTTGGCGAGGGGACCGTCTTCGCCGAGTATCTCTGAGGCTGTTTGCATGCTTGCTGCTTACCATCCAACGTTGCGTTGGCGGTATTGTCACATATTTAGGAGAGCTCTGCCCCTTCGTGCACATCCCACACCAGCTCACTGATGATCTTGAACTTGGCCACGGTCATGGCACCACGTTTGGCACGCTTGGCGTTCTTGGATTCGTCCAGCGCCTCCAGCAACACCTGGCGATCCGCCTCATAGATCTCCTGCGGCAGATAGTTTTCATCCATGATGATCAGCAATACGGCGTCCCACTCTTTTTCGGTCTTGATCTGGCCGATACGCTGGCCGGATTTGTCTTCGTTAAAGATGGTGCGGGCCTTGATCTGAAAACGTTTTGCCGTACGAGGACCTACCATACCGATGGCATCGTAACCGCCTTCCACATCCTCGGTGATCTGAAGATTGAGCAGACGTGCCGCATCATAGATCGCCAGCTCATTGCTGACGGCCAGGGGCTTGCCCATGGCCTGGCGATACTCCTTCGCCAGTTTACGGGTTTGGTCCATCAATTTTTCAATCGAATAGAGGTTTTGCATATTGTCCTCCGCAGATACGGGACATTGTACGTAGACCTCTTCATTTCTCAAGTCTATGGCTGTGGCAATCATCATAGTGTCGTTCTTTATTGGCAGTGTTTGAAAATGGCCAATCTCTGGCCTCTCACTAACTATCGAACACAACAAAGAAAACTTAAGTAGGTGTTTTGAAGAGGATATTTACCTTACCAGGGCGAAGCAAAAAGGGGCCATAGCCCCTTCTGTTTATTACCAATCTGCGTCGCTAGGCTGCTGTGATACTGCTGATGCCGCCCATATAAGGCAGTAATACCTCTGGTATCGTCACCGAGCCGTCTGCCTGCTGATAGTTCTCCAGCACCGCCACCAGGGTACGCCCTACCGCCAGACCGGAACCATTGACCGTATGCACCAGTTCCGGTTTACCGGTCTCGGGGTTACGCCAGCGCGCCAGCATACGACGGGCCTGAAAATCCTCGAAGTTGGAACAGGATGATATCTCGCGATAGGTATTCTGCGCCGGCAGCCATACCTCCAGGTCGTAGGTCTTGGCCGCAGAGAAACCCATATCCCCCGCACACAGGGCCATCACTCGATATGGCAAGCCCAACTTTTGCAGGATGGTTTCGGCATGACCGGTGAGGGCATCCAGTGCGGCATAGGAGTCCTCTGGTTTCACTATCTGTACCAGCTCCACCTTCTCGAACTGATGCTGGCGGATCATACCGCGGGTATCACGGCCGTAGGAGCCGGCCTCACTGCGAAAACAAGGGGTATGGGCAACAAAGCGGCGCGGCATGATCGCGGCATCGAGGATCTCGTCGCGGACCATATTGGTCACCGGTACCTCGGCGGTGGGGATCAGGTAGTACTCCTGTTCACCCTGTAGCTTGAACAGATCTTCCTCGAACTTGGGTAGCTGGCCGGTACCACGCAGGGAATCGGCATTCACCAGAAACGGCACATAGGTTTCGGTATAGCCATGTTCTGCGGTGTGAGTGTCGAGCATAAACTGCAACAGGGCCCGATGCAGACGGGCGATGGGACCGGTCATCACGGCAAAACGCGAGCCGGTCAACTTCACTGCGGTTTCAAAATCCAGACCACCAATGCTGGTGCCCACATCCACATGATCCTTAGCCTCAAACTCAAACTGGCGGGGTTCACCCCACTTACGCAGCTCGACATTATCGTCTTCGTTCCGACCTTCAGGGACACTCTCATGCGGTAGGTTGGGCACCTCCATAAGGATGCCATCCAGTTCCGCCTGCAGATCCGACAGACGCGATTCGCACTGCTCCAGATCCGTTTTAATGCTCGCCACCTTATCCAGGATCGGCTGCGCATCTTCACCCTTGGCCTTGGCCTGACCTATGGCCTTTGAACTGCTATTGCGTTCACTTTGCAGGGCCTGGGTTTTTACCTGCAGGTCTTTGCGTTCGGCCTCCAGTTCAGCGATGCGCCGGGTATTCAGATCATAACCGCGCTTTTTAAGCTGAGCGGCAACGCCGTCCAAATCACTACGTAACAGTTTGGGATCGAGCATGTTCTACCTTTTTATTACTCAAATGTATTAATTACTTGCATTGGTCTGTACTGGCCACCAGACCATATGTTCGGGTTTTATTACTGACTCCAGGTGTTGCAGGATCTGGGTAACCTTCTCGGCCTCATCGAAGAACTCAACCACATAGGGCAGGTCCTGGGCCAGATCAACAAACTTGGCCTGATGGATCTCTCCCGAAGGACCAAAACCGGCGATGCCGCGAAACACCGTCAATCCTCGTACCTTCTCCCAGTCACGCATGCGCTTGAGCAGGGTCTCCAGCTGGGCCTCACCCTCGGTGAGATAGAGCCGCGCCATTGTAACATCATGTGCCTTCATAGTTGCCTCCCCGCAGCCACACCGATCCAGGTGGCCAACAGACACAGGACCACACTCAAGAATATATTGATAAACGCCTTGCTCACCTCGCCCCCTTGTAGCAGGTTAAAGGTCTCGATAGAGAAGGTTGAAAAGGTGGTAAAGGCACCGAGGAATCCCACCAGGATCAGGGAGCGCCACTCAGGACTGAGGGCGCTACGCTCGGTGAGCCAGATAAACAGAAAGCCCATCAACAAGGAGCCCGCGACGTTCACCATCAGCGTACCGTAGGGAAAAGCGCGGCCAAACATGGCATAGGTGGCAGAGGAGACCCAAAATCTCATCAAGGCACCAAAGGCCCCACCGCTGGCAATTACGAATGTCTGTAACAAGGTGCGTCTCTTTCTTATTGATAATGATCTGCAGGCATAATGATAACCCTATTTGCCGTTAACTTTATCATCCAGCGACTTAAGATGGGCCAACTTTTCCGCAATCTTGATCTCAAGCCCTCTAGGCTCGGGTTCATAGTATTGCCGCTCTCCCATCGCTTCCGGGAAGTAGGTCTCACCGGCAGCATAGGCTTCCGGTTCATCATGGGCATAGCGATACTCTCGGCCATAGCCCAATTCCTTCATCAGTTTGGTCGGCGCGTTACGCAAATGGATGGGGATCTCATGCGAACCGTTCTGCTTCACCTCGGCCATCACCGCATTAAAGGCCTTATACACCGCATTACTCTTCGGCGCACAGGCCAGATAGACAATGGCCTGGGCTATGGCCAACTCCCCTTCCGGACTGCCCAACCGCTCCTGCACGTTCCAGGCATTGAGGGCCAGTTCCAGGGCACGGGGATCGGCATTGCCGATCTCCTCCGAGGCCATGCGCACAACACGACGGGCAACATAGAGCGGGTCCACACCGCCATCGATCATACGCGCAAACCAGTAGAGCGAGGCATCGGGCTTGGAACCACGCACCGATTTGTGCAACGCGGAGATCTGATCATAAAAGGCCTCGCCGCCCTTATCGAAACGACGGTTGGTACCGCTGGCCAGGATCTCGCTGATCAACTCCTGACTGATGACATGCTCATCCGCCAGATCCACGGCGATCTCCAGCAGATTCAGCGCACGCCTGCCATCACCATCGGCGGCCTCGGCCAGAAGATCACGCAGCTCCGGTGCCAGCTCGATCCCAAGTTTACCGAATCCGCGTTCCTCATCTGTCAAGGCATGGTCGATGATCTGGCGTATGGCCGAGCTGTCCAGCGCCTTCAGCACATAGACACGGGCGCGGGATAACAGCGCGTTGTTCAGTTCAAACGAGGGGTTCTCGGTGGTGGCACCGATGAAGATCACGGTGCCGTCTTCCACATAGGGCAGGAAGGCATCCTGCTGGGATTTGTTAAAGCGATGCACCTCATCCACAAACAACAGGGTCCCCTGGCCCCGCTCTCCCTGCGCACGTTTGGCCTCATCAATGGCCGCGCGGATCTCCTTCACCCCCGACAAAACCGCCGAGATACTGAGGAACTGGGCATTACACTGCTGTGCGATCATCTTCGCCAGCGTGGTCTTGCCGGTCCCCGGCGGTCCCCAGAAGATCATCGAATGCAGCGACTGGGTCTCTAATGCCTGACGCAGTGGCTTACCGGGAGCCAGCAGGTGCTGCTGACCGAAATACTCTTCCAGGATCTGCGGGCGCATGCGATCCGCCAGGGGGTGAAAGGCAGAGTCATGCTGATGGTTGCTAAATAGGTCCGATGTTGCAGGCATAGTTACTTTTGGATTGGTGAGATATACGCACAGTATAACCGTTTGCGAAGCTTATCCCATAGTAGTAGACGGGAGATAAGGAGTCAGTAATTCAGCCATGCATATCGTTAATGCTGCCTGCTTTTACGGCTATTTAATTTAGACACTTACCTGCAATGTCGACAGAAGGTTATTTACTGCATGCAGAATAATAACCAAATATAATGAGTTACTGCGAATACGTGCATAGCCTAGCAAGATACCAAAAAGGAAAACCCAGAACACAATGAACCAGTTGTATTGTGTATGTACGAGGGCCCACAGAAGTGAGGTAATCATTACCGCACCTATATTTCCCAGTTTTGAATAGCGCAGCCCCTCAAGCAGAAGGCCTCTGAAAAACACCTCCTCGAATACCGGCGCTATAACGACAATCAACAGCCATACCATAAGTCGATTATCCGTCAGACTCATGGTTTGATTGATAAAATCTTCACCTCCGGTTTCACCTGTCATGCGAAATACGACATCGGCAAGGAAGAAAAACACCAAGAACAATCCAAACCATTGAACAAAGGTTCTTGAGTGGGGAAAGTAGAGCTTAAGATATTCAGTTAATGAATAGTTTTGGGCACGATGGCAGACAAATACCGTGGTCAATAGTGACATGAACGAGGCCACTATCGTCGCGTATATCATGTAGTCACCACTTGTTGTTAACAAGTTAACCAATTCTTTTTCTGCAATACTTGGATTAGCCATCATCTCCACGATGGCGAAGCTAACATACGCCAAAAATATTCCAAGCAGATAGACAATGACTATAAGAAAGGAAAACCCCAACGTGGGCCATACACCATATGGCCGACCAACTTCAACTGCACTCACTACCCGCCCCTTTTGTTACTTATTATACGTATCGTTTTGTTTTTCTTAGTACATATGTATCGACACATACCAGCGAGGCTTTAAATCTAAAACATTGCATGGATCACAGTTCTGCCACAAAAAAAGCCGACAGAAGCCAGCTTTATTGTGCTACATGAATTTATATACTCAATACTATTTCATCTTTAAACTACGAATTACCGATACATCCATAACTTGTTTGTTTGACTGGCTGGTAATTGCGGGCATCACTAATCTTGCTCCAGATTGAACGGCCGGTGCTAGCCAGGAGCGGACGTTCAGGACTTTCTTGCATCTGGATATTCTTCTCCTAATCAGACATTAACGATTAAGCTCAGCCGGGGAGGCGCGTTATCGCCGACGTCGTCTGGAGAGATTTGTTAAAAGCTGTACCCCATATTTTCAATCTTATTAAGCAAGTCGCCATGGCCATTCAAATAAACTGACAACCGAATAGTCTTATTATCACTAAATTTAAGTACGTACCAATATAAACTTTCGTTATATTTGACACTAACTAACTTTGACCAACTGTAGCAGCGATTGCCACGCCATAAGCTTTTAAAATGGATTTCATCATTATCAAAAAATCCTTTAGTCCATATATACTCTATCCACATGTAGATGGCTGATAAACCAAACATTGCTATTAAGAGAGTAATTGCAATTTCCTGTCCGCCGTGATTTGTATAGAAAAGAACCCAAATCATAGCAACTGTACTAACAGTAAAAATAATTGCCCATATAAATAGATACCCACCAAAGTACAGTTTTCCATTGGTCTCTTTTGAGAGGGCTCGTTTGATACCCATATTTATTACATAATATGTAAGGTAGCCACCCAGAACACCAAATATAATTTTATAGATATATTCCATGTATATTTGCTTTTAACGACCAAATAAGGGGCGCGACGTTAGGAGTGTCCCTTTTGATTTTTTTGTTAGGAGCATTAGAGTACAAACACTAAGACTATAAGCCCAAATATTGCTGTAGGCCAATAATACCCGGTACCATCAAATCGCTCCATTAGTTTGAAAATACCTAGACATATTAAGAATGAAATAATTGAGCCAAAAAGTATTACAAGTGTTGGACCTTCAATCATCAAACTAACTAGCAATACTGTTATACCCCAAATCGAAGCAGACAAAAGTGCATTTTCAGTTTTAAACCAAATATTAGCTACTACAGTTATCAGTAGTATTTTCATTAACATTATTATTCTCCTAACGCCCGCATTTGCGGCTGTTTTGGAGCGCAGCGGAAAAACTGTCCGACAAAATGCGATTGTTAGGCATATATCACTCTAAAACAACATTTGGATCGATTTTCATCATAGATGGATTAGTCAAATTACTGCGTCTGGCTGTCAATTACTAGAGGCCGTAAATACTCTATCCATTTTCTTTTTGCCGTGTCATTCAAATGTAAATTATCACGAGTATATTCTCTGCGGAGCTTCCCGGTACCATCATCCATTATTGGCCACAAATCCAAGTAGTTCTCTCCACAACGAGAAATCAATTTTTCGATTTTCATATTTAGTTGTTTTATGGCTTCGCCATACTTAACTTGCCTAGGCATAATCCCTTGTACGTATATCTTTGTTTCTGGAAAAGAAGTCCTAATTGATTTCAAAATAGTTTCGATATTTAAAAGAAGCTCCTTCATGCCTACACGGCCAAACGTGAACATATCGTTTGTACCAATTAACAAAAATAGCTTGCTTGGTTGGTTTCCAGACGTTATTTGGTGGATACGTGAAAGAACCCCATAGCTAGTATCACCGGCGATACCAAAATTATGAACTTTTATCTCCGGGAATGCGGTTTGCCAGTCATTCCACTCAGTCAAACTATCTCCAAGAAATACAACATCGCCTTCGTTTATATGTACTTTAGCCAGCTGTTTAACACGGGGCTTGTATTTAAGCCAATATACAAACCAAGGCATTCTAATTTTAGTTGATCCAGGATTTGGTATATCAGTCATATTTTTGCCTAACAGTTACTATACGGACCCCTTCGGGTCCGTATAGTTAAATTAGTAATTTTATATGTATCGGTAAAAATCATCGATACTTCAATAATCTACGTGACCCATGTCTCAATATCAAATAATGCATATACGGACATACGGTTGCATAGTGCACCCTCATTAAATAGGCACCAATTATCTAATAAATGAGTGGCTGCTTATGGTTTCCCTGGCTATGGGGCTTAAAGCCGGAACGGCTGCTTCAGGGTATAACCAGCCCTTCTATAATGACTGTTATATTTCAGTACCTGGTCGACATTTGACTCTACACTCGGAACAACCAACGCTCTTACCACTCCCCCCTCCACTTTTTGACGTAGCCGCACCCGAGGGCATATAAAAAGTACCTCGCCAGCAGTGCGAGAACAAATCGGCACGACTACAGGATGTAGGAGGTACAAGCCCAAGGATTGACGAAGGTAGAACAACGCAGGAGCAGTTGTCGAGAGCAACGCAGGAGCCGTTGTCGAGAGCAATGCAGGAGCAATTGCCGAGGAGAGCCAATTTGCACAGCGATAACTGCCCCGTTAGAGGTTAGGCACATGGACGCGTGCCCTTTGGGTACGTGCCGAATGAACTGCATCAAAATAACCGTCGCACTAGCGACACATCCACAATCAGACACAAAAAAGCCGACTCAAAGTCGGCTTCATTCTGCTACGTAAATTTATACACTCAAGCTCTACGCCGCCTTTAAACTATAGCCCCGTAACGACTGCGCAAACTCCTGCAAATAAGAGATACCACTCTTCTCTGCCTCCACACACCAGACCTGCAGACGTTCCAGACGTTTTGCATGATTCATCGCCGACTGTTGCCACAGTTGTTTCAGCTGTTGCTTAAACTCAAACACGGTATTCAGGTTGGCGCTGTGCTGACGTGCCTGACGGATGGTGGCTTCTGCGACAGAATCCAGAGCGATGTCTTCACGGCTCATCAACTTACGTGCGCGACGTAACAAACCTTGTACCTGGCTTGTTTGACCTCGACGTGCCTCTCTTATGGTAGGCAGTATCACCTTCTTGGCATAGAGCTTCATGATATAGAATCGGTTACGTACCACCGCCCTGACGGTTTCCAGATCGACAGACAACTTATCTTTTACCACATGACTGCGGGGGGCGACCTTTTTCACCTTGGCCAGACCGATAAACTGCAAGGCCTGGATATACATCCAACCCAGATCCAGTTCATACCACTTGTGTGACAAGCGTGCTGAGGAGGCATGGCCGTGATGGTTGTTATGCAACTCTTCTCCACCGATAAATAAACCAAAGGGAATGATGTTGCGCGAGGCATCCTGACTCTCGTAGTTACGATAACCCCAGAAGTGACCGATGCCATTGATGACACCTGCTGCCCAGAAAGGAATCCAGCCTATCTGTACCGCCCAGATGATGGCCCCTATCCAGCCGAACAGAACGACGTCGATGGCCAACATCAGAAAGATCCCCAGCAAGGGAAAACGATCATAAAGATGACGTTGCAAGAAATCATCCGGTGTACCCTTGCCATAACGCTCCAGGGTCTCCGGGTTTTGTGCGGCCTTGTGATAGAACCAGACGCCGGTGAAAAATATTTTGCCTATCCCTTCCACTACCGGGCTATGGGGATCTTCTGCGGTTTCGCACTTGGCGTGATGTTTACGGTGTACCGCAACCCATTCCTTGGTATGCATGCCCGTGGTCAGCCACAACCAGAAACGGAAAAAGTGGCTAATAATTGGGTGGAGTTCCAGGGCGTTATGGGCCTGATGGCGGTGCAGATAGATGGTAACGCTGGCTATGCTGATTTGGGTGAGGATCACGCCCAGTGTGATGTATCCCCAGGTAGGGAGTTGTAATAAACCTTCGAACATAATTTGCGTACTCTTAAGAAAGGAAAAAAGACTCAGCATCGATAAAAGGCATCGTAGGTCACTGAACCACGGTGATGATTAGGACATGAACATTGTTTCATCACAAAACTGGGACCCGCAGGATGCTGGAGGGTTCCATTTATCGCAACGGGTATTAGAGAGACTAGCAGAGAGCCCCTGTGGCTCACAGGGGGTATGGTTAAAATTTACACAACCGTCGCAATCTAATCGCTGATCACGTCCACCCCATCCGGTGGGATAAAGTTGAAGGCGTTAAAGGCGTGGGTGATATTGGTTTCGATGTTGTGGAATTCGATAAAGGTACTAAAGCCGAGGGCATCTTCCAGCTCCATAATACGCAGCTTGCGGGCCTTTTTGGTAAAGGCGATGCGTACCTTGTTAAACGCGGATTCGGACTTTTTCGGCGTCAGTTCCACCCAGTAAAGATCCTGCTTGGTCTTACCTGCATTGATCTCTTTGATGATGAAGCTGTTGTCCAGCTGTCGTTGGCTACTGAGTAACATGATTGGCGTATCACCGATGGCGGCGGTCATCTTTTTCACGATGGCCTGTTCCAGATCCGGATCATACGACCAGATCTTTTCACCATCGGCTACATAGAGTTGCTCGTACGGCGTTTTGTATGCCAGCCTGACCTTGCCCGGTTTTTTGATCAGCAGGATGCCCTTGCTCTCCTGTACCACACGACCATCGCCATCGGTTCGATACTGAATGATATCGGCGCGTAGCGTCTTTGCCTCGGTAAAGAATCGATTCAGGCTGTCAATGCCCTCACCCGCCCAAACCGGCATCGCGATAATCCATGATGAGACAACAGCTATGAGTATTTTTTTCATTATTAATCCTTGGGTGGTGGCGGTGCCAGCACCTCACGGTTTCCATTGGACTGCATGGCGCTGACGATACCCTGTCGCTCCATCTCTTCAACCAGGCGTGCAGCGCGGTTGTAACCTATCTTCAGGCGTCGCTGTACCCCGGAGATGGAGGCACGACGTGATTCGGTGACAATGGCCACCGCCTGATCATATAGCGGATCGTCTTCGTCCCCGTCACTGCTACTGGGTTCTCCCGATATTCCGGGGATCGGCTCACTGGGACCACTGAGGATCTCATCGATGTAATTGGGCTCACCCTGCTTCTTCAGATTCTCCACCACCTTATGCACCTCCTCATCGGAGACGAAGGCACCGTGTATACGCGTGGGGATACTGGTACCCGGTGGCATATACAGCATGTCTCCATGGCCCAGCAGGTTTTCGGCACCACTCTGATCAAGGATGGTACGCGAGTCCACCTTGGAGGAGACCTGGAAGGCAATTCGGGTCGGTATGTTGGCCTTGATCAGCCCGGTGATAACGTCCACCGAGGGGCGTTGTGTGGCGAGGATCAAATGGATGCCTGCGGCGCGGGCCTTTTGCGCCAGACGGGCGATCAATTCTTCTACCTTCTTGCCCACCACCATCATCATGTCGGCCAGCTCATCCACCACCACCACGATATGTGGCATCGCTTCCAGAGGCTCCGGCTGCACACCCAGCTCGGCCAGTTCCGGGGTGAAGAAGGGATCTGTGATGGGTTCACCCACCTCCATGGCGTCTTTGATCTTGCGGTTGGCACCGGCCAGGTTTCTTACCCCCAGGGCTGCCATGAGCTTGTAACGACGCTCCATCTCGGCGACACACCAGCGCAAGGCATTGGCCGCATCCTTCATATCGGTCACTACAGGTGCCAGCAGATGCGGAATACCTTCATAGACCGACAATTCCAGCATCTTCGGATCGATCATAATTAGTCGTACATCATCCGGGTTGGCCTTGTATAGCAGGCTCAGGATCATGGCGTTGATGGCCACCGACTTACCGGAACCTGTGGTTCCGGCCACCAGCAGATGCGGCATCTTCGCCAGATCCGCCACCGCAGGATTACCACTGATGTCACTACCCAGTGCCAGGGTCAACGGTGATGAGGAACTCTCATAATCCTTTGAACGCAAACCTTCCGAGAGGGAGATAATCGCGCGATTCTCATTGGGTATCTCCAGCCCCATGGTGGTTTTACCCGGAATGACCTCCACCACACGCACACTGGCCACCGACAGGGCTCGGGCCATGTCCTTGGAGAGATTGACTATCTGATTGGATTTTACCCCGGCGGCGGGCTGGATCTCAAAACGGGTAATCACCGGTCCGGGGTTCACCGTCTCGACCACCGCCTCGATACCGAAGTCTGCCAGTTTCAGCTCTACCTGACGCGAGATGGCCTCCAGCGCCTCTTTCGAAAGACCCTTGCCATCCTTCTGTGGCATGTCCAGCAGAGATAGTGGTGGCAGGCCATTTTCTGTCTTGCTGTCGAACAGCGGTACCTGACGTTCGCGCTCCTCACGTTCGCTGATGGCAATCTTTTTGATCACCGGCTCAATACGAGGTGGGGGGCGTTTGGCGATCTTTTTCACCTCTTTTTGTACCAGCTCCTTACGTTCTGCGCGGGCCTTCTTACCCTGCCACTTGTCACCAAAGCGGTAGATGGCATCAATCACACGGTCATACATCGTCATGACGAGCTGACCGATGCTGTCCATCAGGGTGAACCAGGAGAAGTTGGTAAACAGTGGAACGCCAAACAAAAACAGGATCAATAGAATCAGGGTTGAACCGGTGTAGTTCAGGGCCGTCAGGGCACCACCTCCGATCAGCTCACCCAGTATGCCCCCGGCATCTCCCGGCAATGTGCCTTTGATCACGGCAAAGTGGATGTCTGCCAGACCCGCACCACCAATGAGGGTGAGGATAAAGCCAATGGTGCGGAACCACAGGTAGTGCTTATCGAGCGTCAGGGTATGTTCAAAGGTACGGTAGGCGATCCAGCCGCTATAGGCCACCAGGATCGGTATCAAGTAGGCCATATAACCAAACAGATAGAGCACAATATCGGCAAACCAGGCACCCACCACGCCACCGGCATTCTGTACCGGTCGACCGGTATCACCACGCGACCAGGCCGGGTCGAAGACTTCGTAGCTCACCAGGGTGATAAGAAAAAAGAGCGCGATGCCAACCAAGACCAGAAAGGTCCCTTCCTTCATTCCGCGGGTGATATGGCGGGAGATCTGCTCTGACCGCTTTCTCTGTTTTTTTACACTCGCTTGCGCCAAGATCAATCCTTATTATGAGATATGTAGCTTAAAGCTATGATAATTATATTTAATTCTATTTCAATGCCGGATGGATAAGCGCTTCATTCATAACATTGATTCCAGCCTTTAGTCCGGAATCCTCCATCCAGTCATCCATCGCGATACGCTTTACATAGGGTATCAACGCGGCTGATATGGCCTGTGAGGAGGTCCGCGGAACCGCCCCCGGCATATTGGTCACGCCAAAGTGAACCACCCCTTCCCATATAA
>JAOUJT010000246.1 GCA_029883105.1 Gammaproteobacteria bacterium | reverse complement strand
TGTATAACGTGGCGAAGCCTCATTTTGAAGGTTACGCAGAGAACGCTTACACATTGACGAAACACGCAGGTGAATTACTAGGCTTGATGTATCGGGATAAATACGACATGAATGTGGCAACAGTTAGATGGTTGAATGCCGTCGGTCCATACCAACACCTATACCCTGTACGTAAATTCGTACCTATGATGATTCTGCAAGCCATGTACAACATCGATCTCGAAGTATACGGGTCTGGGAATCAGACAATCGACCCTATTGACTCGAAGGATCTGTGCCGATTCACTGTTCACGCCTGTCGTAATCTGGGCAAGCACCCAGAAGTAGTTGATTTGGGGAGTGGGGAGGCGATCACATGCAACGATGCGTGCGACGTGATCCTTGAGGTTATGTCTGAAATGGGTATTAAGACAAAATCCAAGGTAGCCCACATCCCTATGCGAGAAGGTGAAGGTGACGATATCAACCTAAAGGCTGACATGTCGTACTGGGAAGGTATAGGTATGAGGACCGAAGTCTCCTTTCGTGAGTCTATCGAGAAGACCGTTGCCTATATGCAGACATTATCACCCGAGCATTGTCAGAATGCTCTGACATTTTATAAGCAGGGCTACACACTATGAAAACCATTGATCTAGTACCGGGTGTCAAGGAGGATGCCTTGCAGAGGATAGGTAAATTATTGGACTCTACTCAGTGGGCGGAGGGTGCGTATATTGAAAAGTCCGCAGAACTGCTATCCCAGAGACACCGACTAGCCTATGTCTCTATGTTCAATAGTTGTGGCAGTGCACTTAATTGCATTGCTGACTATAGAGCTATGACAGGGAGATCAGGGCGGGTCGCTATTCAGGCGAATACGTTCATGGCCTCAGCACTGGTGGTTTTGGATGAGAGTGACTTGGTAGTTGTAGATGTTAATGACACTGATTACTCAATGTCATTAACCTCATTGCAAGAAGCGTTTAAATGCTGCCCTTTTGACACTGTTGTTCTAACCCATGTTGGCGGGAGTATAGCGACAGAAGCGCAAGCCATTTCAGATTGGTGCAAGAAACAGGGTTTGTTTTTGGTAGAGGATGGGGCACATGCTTTGGGCTCCTCCAACCCCGAGGCCCCTGAGGGTAACAACCAGCTAGGTGACTACGGGGATGTAGCCGTAACCAGCTTCTATGCAACCAAAGCGATTCCTGCAGGAGAAGGGGGAGCCCTGATTACCCGCGATGTGCGGATCTATAACCACTCTACCCTCTACCAAAACTATGGTAAGCATGTAGAGGCCGGAAAGATGGAATACCTGATGAGTATAAAGGCAGGTAACTATCGTATGTCTGAGGTACAGGCTGTATTGGTGTATTTGCAATTATCTCGAATAGATGAGATCCGAGAGCTGCGTATAGCGGATGCCTTGGCCTTGTGTGACGCACTAAACCTAACACCCCCCGTAGATGCGTACACTCAGAATTGGTATAAGTTTATCGTACCGGATCCTAAATTCACGGCTTCATTACAAGTGGGCAAGGTGTACGCAGAATCAGACCAGATACAATCAGTATATCCAAAAGCCTTGGTACCGGGTAACCTCTGTAATGCTAAGCGTTTCGCGCAACAACACTTATGTCTACCTATAGGTCTGTACTCCTACAAAGGTATGAGTTCCGATCAGATCCTTCAGTATCTTGGGGTAGTTTATGACGAAGATACGTGAGCTACCTAAATCCCTAGCAGACACACGAAGCGCGGAGCTCCTGTTCAATGCTATTGCTGACTTTTATGATATGTCTCAAGCAACGGTCTTGGATATGTTTGCTAGAGACGGGGCAATAACTATCCGCAGTTATCAGGATAAAGTACGGAATGTCCACGCATGGGAGTTGGATGGTAAGCACGAGCGTATTCTATCTAACATAAATAATGTATCTGAGGTGGTGGTTGGGTGTAGCTATACCCATCTACAGAGATCAAAAGGCACCCTGCAAGGCCACTATGATATGGTTGTGCTTGATACGCCACTAGGCCTACATAGGGACGAGGAAGGTAATACTAGATGTGAACACTTCGATGCGTTAAGGGGCGTTATTGATAGTGGGATTTTAAAAGACAAATCACTGATTGTTATGTACTGCAATCGAAACCCTTACAATAGAGATGAGATAGGGTCGCATGGTTATGACGAGTATGAGGATTATAACTTTGACGAGTGGATGGCCTTAAGAGCTACGTTCTATAAAGTCTCAGGACCCTTAACGGAGGAGCAGATGATATCAGCATACCGAAGCGTTGCTCTTCAATATGGATATCAACTCTCGGGTGTTATTGCTACGCCTTGCCACTCCGATATACAAGGGTCACCCCCTTACGCCTTTAGATTATGTCTCGAATTAACTAAGGACTGACTATGAAATATTTACTTGACTCCGTGTATACGGGCTTGCCTAGTACTTGTTCGACCAGCTACTTGATGATGAAGATAGTTGATTACATTACTGACGCGGAGCCTGATTCCTATTTCTACGTGCTATTCCCTGAGAGGTATGAAGACGATGAGGTTGAGACTTCGTGGGTCTTGAACAATAGGCCCAATGTTCAGTTGGTGATTATCCCAACTGAGATAAGGAATAGAATGTATGAGCACATGACATTCCCGGCGGATATACAAGATTTGTTTCACCCCTTAGGCAGGTGTTGGGATGTTGATGCGATCCTCACCAGCCGTATGATGCAACTAACTATGTATCGAACTAATTTGACGAGAGACGTATCCTACGGCAAGGGTACGTTTCAATGTATTATTGGTCTTGACGAAATGCCTTTCTTTAAATTTAGAGATACTGTGGCTTGGGGGAGTAGGTTGGGGCTACAAACCGCCGCCTCCTATCTTCAGGCCGATGGTATTGTGGTTAACAATCTCTGGTCTAAGGATGAGATAAAAAAAGAGACAAGGGATTATTTGTCGTTCGGGAAACAGAAGCAATTGCTGGATCTAATACAAGAGTGTGTGCCTGTGCCTTTAGTCCGATTGGATTTAATGGATCGACGCCCTGAGCCTAGTAAGGATTTCAATATTGTGTTTTGTGGCCGGATTACCTCGACACGGAATTTCGCAGGTGTCGTCGATGTATTTCGAAGCAACTACAGCTTTGCTAATGGTACAGCCGATTATAAGGTCAGGTACATACTGAGTACCAACTCTAGAAGCACCGGCTCTCAGGATATTGAGGATAAAGACTTTATAGAAGTGCAGATGAATGATCGAGTAGCGTTCCATAAACTACTGAAGGAAGAAGCCAATGTGGTTATTAATCTGTCTACAGTGGAGGATTTTAGCTTATCGACTTACGAGCCCTTGCTGTTTGGTGTGCCTGTCATAGTCAGTCATCACAAATGGTCAGGGTTCTTAGGAGAAGACTATCCGTTCCGTGCGGAGTCCCCTTTGGAAGCCTACGCTATGGCTAAGAAGTTCACTCAGGATTATGAAGGCATGTATGCTAAGTTCAAGAAGTGGGAGGAGACTACTTGGGCGTCTATTGTGAATAGCTCTGTACCGACTACAGCAGAGGCTGTATTGTCATGTGTGCAAGAGCATATTGCGAAGAGTGACTATTATGTAGAGTCTCGGGGTATTGGGGGTAAGTATCTTGATATCGTCAATGGGGTTACGGAGGATGAGGTGGATGTGTATCAATTGTCAGGTGCCGTGGTAAAGCCTAATCTAAAAGCATGGCGTGGTGTGCCTGTTTCAAAGCGCCCAAGCCTGTATTCTATGAAAATGTTATTACGCTTGAAAGGCTATAAGGATACAGAAAAGTTGGGAATTATGAGGAGAGACTCTGATGAGTAAAGAGAAGACCGATAATATCAAGAGGGGTATGATGGACCGCTCTAAAATGCACCCGAATCCCCTAAACCCTAATGAAATGCAGGACAAGGAGTTTAATCTGCTTTGCGACAACATCCAAAGGGTGGGGCTGACAGATCCAATACTGGTTATACCTCATCCAGAAATCAAGACGGAATTTATGATTATAGGCGGGGAGCACAGATGGAGAGCTGCAGATCTGTTGGGTATAGACTCTGTGCCCTATACGTTGATTGATGATCCTGATTTCAACATGGATGATCAGAAGTTCCAGATAGTGAGGCATAATATCATTCACGGTAAGATGAGTGCATCTAAGTTCATGGACCTGTACTCGTCTTTGTCGGAAGAGTATGAAGAAGATATTGCAGCCGAGTTATTTGGTTTCACAGATGAGGAGGAGTTTAGGAAATTGATAAAAGCCACAGCCTCCTCCCTACCTAAAGACATGCAATCAGACTTTGTTCAGGCAGCTAAAGACATCAACACTATTGATGACCTGAGTAAACTGTTGAACCACATGTTCGCCACATACGGAGATACCTTGAACCACGGTTATATGATCATGGATTACGGCGGGAAAGATTCGTTGTGGTT
>JAOUJT010000245.1 GCA_029883105.1 Gammaproteobacteria bacterium | reverse complement strand
AAACCCTTATCAGGGGCAAGATATTTGTTGAGGCGGGAGTATAAACCATGACTGAAGTAGTGCTCGAAACCGAGATTGAGATCTATGAGATAATTGAGACAGAGTTGGTAGAGACCTCTGTTGGGGGGCTCGACGTCTTAGAAATCGTAGACGTGGATGTTCTAGTTATTGTAGATCCTGATGTCGAGGTGGTTGAGGCTATTGCAGAGGGGTTTACAGGGCCCCAAGGCCCTAAAGGCCCTCAAGGTGACATAGGTCCTATAGGGCCAAACGGTGAGGTGGCTGCGCACCAGTGGGGTAATGGGATAGACCAGCCTCCAACAGCTATCCAGTGGCAACGAGAGGACGGTAGCTGGGGAGATTGGATTGACCTGAAGGGTTCACAGGGGGATGTAGGGGATACAGGCCCTAAAGGCGACACAGGAGGCCCGCCAGAGCACAGGTGGGGTGATGGCATAGTCCATTCGGTAACCTCTATTCAGTGGAAGAACCCAGACGGTACATGGGGGCCTTGGATTGAGTTAGAAGGCCCTCAAGGTATTCAAGGCATCATTGGTGCTAAAGGTGATCAAGGTGATATGCCTGAGCATCAATGGGGAGATGGGGTCGCTCAGTCCAGAACGGCTATTCGATGGAGAAATCCAGATGGCATATCATGGGGGTCTTGGGTAGATATAGGCGAGAACCCTTTAAACAATACCATAACCATTGTCAAGCACGATAACTCATACCCAGCGGCTACTTACATAAGGCACATAGGCACAATAGTAAACCCGCGTACTGAGTTTATTGGGGTCATGAACGCCGCTGTCGTCAAGCACGCCTACCTATCTGGTATTCATTCAGGGTATAACTGGGAGGTGCGACTCAGGATTGCGGGTAATGACTTTGGTCAATCCACATTCAAATTAATGGGTCACCCTCAGCACTGTCCCGGTTTCTATCTGGTGCCAAATGGAGCTTACGACACCCACATATACATAAAGCACGCTACGGTTGATTTTGACGTACTCGTACATCCTGATAGCTACGGGGAGTGGGCTATTACTGAGCCTGACATGGACCCCGGATTTGGTGTCACCCCTTTAGTGTACACCCCCGATGGCGCTGCCTTACTCCACGAGCACTCTGATTTGAAGAGGTTGGACTGGGTTGTTAATCACACAGGGTATGGTGACACAATCCCTATACCGACCGACGTCCTCCCTGTAGGTAAGTTTTATAATCGAGGGGTAGGGGCCAGCGGCCCGTTTGTAGATCACGCGTATATTCACGGGTACCATGAGGACGCCTATTTTGATGCGCATGTGCAGTTTACAGGTAGTGGGGCAGAGGGCCCTCTGATATCGATGAAAGGATCTCTTCAGAACTGCCCTAAGTTTTATATTAAATACGAGGGTACGCTTAACGTACTACTGTTCATAGAGCCCTCAAAGTCCGACATAGAATTGTATGCACCAACGGATAGTTACCCCGGATGGTCAACTTTCTTTAGCACGCCACAACCTATTGAAAACGTCACCTTAGTTCCTTATACGTCAGATGGTGTGACTTTAGACACCGCCCAAACGATCTCAGGCGTTAAGACTTTCACCGGGGTTGTTAAACTGGATAACGGTGGGGTAGATGGTGGGCGACTTTTCTTTGCTAAAGATCCTGATGGGGGTACACAGACACAGGACCCTTACCTAGATGTGATTAACGACAAGCTCCGTGTGGTACACCATCCGGGGGCGAGTACCAGAATAAGTTACATAGACCTCAATGCCCCTGCAGGCAAGTTCTGGACTTCTGGAAACCTAGTTTTTGGTACTGGTGCCAACGATATGGCAGCGGGTAACCATGCCCACGATTTTAGCTCGCTCACAAATAAGGAGCTTGGCACAGGTGACTACTCTACAGATGGGGACGTAGTTTCTGGTAGAGGTTCTGGTGGGGTTGCATTAACGATTAATGATGGTTATGGAAATGCTAACGTAACATTCAACCATCAGGATGGAGTGCCAGAACAAACTGGTAATGCTGCCAGAATCGTAGTCAATACGGATGCTACAACTGGCGCAAGTATGGATTTTCAGCTTAAGTCAGGAGTGGTGGGGGAGACAGCAACAGGACTAACCTCCTTACTAAAAATAACAGAATCAGTGCTTACCTTCTTAGGCAATGCTGTCTGGCACGCAGGAAACCTAGCCTTTGGTACCAGCAACTCTAATATGGCGAGGGGAGACCATACCCACACCGCTGCTCAGGCCAGTGCTGCTAGAGCCTATACATCCGCAAACGGGTATAACGGCATTACACTGAATGACGGAGGCACTTCTACTTGGTTTAGAACTACCGTCAATGGACTACTCCCCTACGCGTCAGGAGGGGCAAGTGCACTAGGTACGGCTACTTGGCCGTTTAGTGCCATTTATGGTAATAATATTTACGATGGTGGGGTTTTACTAGAAAGCAAGTATGCTGCTCTTGGCCACGCCCATACGTTTGCTTCAATAACATCTAAACCAACTACTGTTGCTGGGTACGGAATAACAGATGGTGTGACCGTAGATACCGCCCAAACGATCTCAGGCGCTAAGATTTTCAGTGACGCTATCTCTGTCATTAAATTGGATCCGCTAGGAACGGCACTAAACGACATTCAGGCCCTAGCAAGTATAGGAGGAAACACCGCTAACCTTGCGGGACTAGACGTAAAAAATATTCGCTTTGCTGCAGGGTCTGATTGGACTACCTCAAAAACGAGAATGCAACGTAGGGTAGACATTACAAAAGGGCCTTACCTAGATTTTTACGATGACAAGCTAAACATCGGGGTGTACTGGTCTAGCGCAGCCGATTCTGAGTATAGAACCATAGATGTTATGAGTATCACAGCTAACGGTATTGAGTCTTCTGGGTCAGTAAAAGCTAGTACTGCGTTAGAGTTAGGCCCGTCGAGCGAAGCTAGTGTAGCCTATAACAGCACGTCGAAGTCAATCGACTTCAGGTTCCTGTAATGAGCTTAGTTGCATGGTATCCGTTCAATAATAATTACGTTACCCTAAAAGATCAGTCATTTAGTGGTAATGATCTTCAGTATCTAAACATAGCCAACAATATTTCAAGTTCAAGTAACGGACTACTTGGAAGTTGCGCTAGAAGGACCTTGCTTAACACGTCAGACCTTTATAGGGCAGTGGATAAGGTTGACCTTGGGGATGAGTTTACTTTTGCTTGCTGGGTTTACCCTACCGAGTGTCATGTTGGTACAGCTAACGGTGTGGTGACTAACCATTCTCACGTAGGTAATACTGGTTCAGGTATTACGCTTAAATACATATCAGCTACTGACTTTAGGTTGTCTTGCAACACAGGTACTGGTACTTCTCGTACATACCACACTTACTATGGGACTACCAATATTTACAATAAGTGGTCTCATGTTGCCGTGCGATACAAGGATGGTGAATTTACGTTATGGGTCAATGGGGTTATTGAACTGACTTTTGCTTATGCTCAGTACAACGTTGAGGACTACCTAGACATTTTCAACTGGTCAACGACAAACTCATCAAGCGGAAGTTATCGTCCTGTATGTAGGATTAATGATGTCAGGGTATATGACCACGCCATCTCAACAAGGGAGATGAAAGAACTAGCTAGAGGTAGATTTCTTCACTATACATTTGAGGATCATTTCTATGGCAGTAAGCAGAACATAAATAGAACTTGGTCAATCTATGCTCCTTATGCCACATTAATATCTCGGAGTGATAGTCATTGGGAAGTATCTGAGTTACGAGCAGGAAACACCGTAATAGCCGTTAATAACGGTGAAACTTTTGCAGTCGGTCAGAGGGTTAGAATAAGCGGTTACATGACTATCAACGGAACCCCCGTGGCGGTTACAAATGCCACTACCTATGCAACAACTGAGTCAATAGAAAATGACCCTGAAACAGGTTGGTTTAGTACGGTTGAAGTATTTGACTCGGCTGCAACGTGGTTATTCCACGCCCCTTACGGGTCTTTAAATATTGGTGATATTGTACGTTGTGACGGTATTGTTATCGAAAAACTCTCTGCTGACACAGGGACTTATAGTGTTGTTAAGGACCATTCTGGGTATGGCAATGATTCTGTTACTCTGACAAACCTAGTGCCGGGGAGATCCGAAGTGGATACTGGTAAGGGTCTAGCCGCAGGGAAGTTTACCTCTGATTCTCAAGTGCAAATCCCTCAGATCAATAGGGATGGTAGCACCTTGACTCTGACAGGATGGGTGAATCTATCATCATATAGCTCTTCGTACTCACCACTGTTTGATTACCCTTTCTACCTACATGTAAACTACGCAGGTAAGGTGACATCCTTCTGGTATAACACTACACCAGCAGGGTACCACACAGGGGTCACCACTGTACCTTTAAACACATGGACTATGATAAGTGCTACATGGGATGGCGTTAATG
>JAOUJT010000244.1 GCA_029883105.1 Gammaproteobacteria bacterium | reverse complement strand
CGGCAAGGTATTGCTCTCCAACAACCAGGGCTGTCCATTACCATCCAGCATAAAGTCCACCCGACCCCAGCCTGTGGACCCCAGGGCATCGAAGGCCTGTAGGGCCAACACTTGTAACTGTGACTCCTTGTCACTATCCAGACCACAGGGGCAGATGTACTTGGTATCGTTCGACACATACTTGGCGTCGTAGTCGTAAAAATCCTTCGCCGTCTCCAGCTTGATCAGCGGTAAGGCATCATGCCCCAGAATGCTGGCGGTATACTCGCCACCGGTGATCCAACTCTCGGCCAGGATCTCATCGTCGTATTCCTTCGCCAGTTGCCATGCAGGTAACAAATCTTCCAGCTTGTTGACCTTGCTCATGCCAATACTTGAACCCTCATGAGCAGGCTTGACCATGATCGGCAGGCCTAATTTTGCCACCACCCGTTCGCTATCAAAACCTTCATGCAAGATCTCAAAGGGGGGGGTCGGCAGACCAGCTCCCTGCCACAGCTGTTTGGTACGCAACTTGTCCATACTCAGGGCCGAGGCCAGCACACCACTGCCGGTATAAGGGATGCCCAGTGTTTCCAGCGCGCCCTGAATCACACCATCCTCACCACCACGGCCATGCACGATGTTGAAGGCGCGGTCGATACCGGCCTGCTGCAAGGTGGCAACAATATTACGATCCACGTCGATGCCCACCGCATCCACGCCACGGCTTAACAAGGCATCCAGTACCGCCTCACCACTTTTCAGGGATACCTCACGCTCAGCTGACCAACCGCCCATGAGTACCGCCACTTTGCCGAAATTTTCTATGTTCATCGCTAGATCTTCTCTCCAATGATGCGCACCTCAGTTTCCAGCTGCACACCACATTCACGTTTCACTATGGACGCCACATCCACTATCAGCGCCTCGATATCTGCTGCCTTGGCCTCTCCGGTATTAATGATGAAGTTGGCATGTTTTTCCGACACACATGCCCCGCCTATGCGCCGGCCTTTCAGGCCACAGCTCTCGATCAAGCGGGCCGAATAGTCCCCTTCAGGGTTACGAAACACCGAGCCGGCATTGGCTTCTTTGGTAGGCTGACTGGCACCGCGTTTGTCTAGTAACGCGCGAATATTTTGCTGACCGAGTTCAGTCTCCCCTTCCTCCAGTTGCAACACTGTCGCCACGAACCACTCACCTTGCGGTCCCGCCACATGGCGATAGCCAATCTCATACTCATCCGGCGTACGTCTGTGCAGTACTCCCTGATGGTCGATGGTCTCCACGGCGACCACTTTGTCCCAGGTTTCACCACCAAAGGCACCGGCATTCATCGCCAGGGCACCGCCCAT
This sequence comes from Gammaproteobacteria bacterium, assembly GCA_029883105.1. Lineage (GTDB taxonomy): Bacteria > Pseudomonadota > Gammaproteobacteria > Thiohalospirales > Thiohalospiraceae > JABURT01. The sequence goes on along the minus strand of JAOUJT010000244.1, from coordinate 3,147 downwards.
GGTGCCGGGAATACCGGCCAGAAACTCGGCGCCCACCAGTCCACTGCGGGCACAAAAACGTGCCACCTTGGCACAGGGAACGCCGGCTTCCACACGCACCTGTTGCGGGCCCTGTAATGTCATCTCTGCCAGCAGGTTGGTGGTATAGATCACCGTGCCTTTTATGCCACCATCACGGACCAGCAGATTGCTGCCCAGCCCCAGCCAGTACACGGGGTCATCTGCGTCCAGTGTCTGCATAAAGGCTTGCAGATCCTGCAGATCTGCCGGTTTATAAAATCGTTGCGCCGGACCACCTACCCGCCATGTGGTATGCCGGGACATGGACTCATTCTCCAGCAGGGTACCGCGTAGCTTTGTCATCGCTGCTGCCGCCATCATTTCTCTAGCCTTAACTGATCCGGCAAGGACGTTGCCAGGCTGCCGACATTACCGGCACCCATGGTGATCACCAGATCGCCATCCTGAATCATCTCGCTCAAGACCGGCGCCACCTCGTCTACCCCTTCAACAAATACCGGGTCCACCTGACCACGGGTACGGATCCCTCGTGCCAGGGCACGGCCATCGGCTTGTGGAATTGGTGTCTCCCCGGCGGCATAAACCTCCAGCAACACCAACGCATCGACCGTGGACAGCACCTGGGCAAAATCGTCGAACAGGTCACGGGTACGGGTATAGCGATGCGGCTGGAATACCACCACCAGACGGCGTGAGGGCCAGCCTTTACGGGCGGCTTCAATGGTCGCGGCCAATTCTGTAGGGTGATGACCATAGTCATCCACCAGTAAAACCTCACCCTTTGCGGTCTCGATCTCACCGGATATCTGGAAACGCCGACCAACCCCCTTAAAGGCACTCAATGCATTTTGTATCGCAACCCCCTCAACACCCAGCTCATGGGCAATGGCGATAGCCGCCAGCGCATTGAGCACATTGTGATGTCCCGGCAGGTTCAGGGTAATGTCCAGTGACGGACTCCCGTCGGCGAACGATACCGTAAAGTGGGTTTCCAGACCTTGCTGACTGATCTCACTGGCACGCACATCGGCTTCATGGTCAATACCATAGCTACGAATGGGCTTGGCCACTTCCGGCAACATCTCGCGTATCACTGGGTCATCGGTACACAGAATCGCCAAACCGTAAAACGGCAGGTGATGGAGGAATTCCATAAAGGTTTGCTTCAGCACACTGAAGTCGCCGTTATATGTCTCCATATGATCGGCATCGATATTGGTCACCACCGCCATCATCGGTTTCAGATGCAGGAAGGAGGCATCGCTCTCATCCGCCTCTGCCACCAGATAACGACTGGCTCCTAGACGGGCATTGGCCCCGGCACTGTTGAGCTTACCGCCGATCACAAAGGTCGGATCCAGACCTCCCTCGCCCAGTAGGCTGGCCACCAATGAGGTGGTCGTGGTCTTGCCATGGGTGCCAGCGACAGCGATCCCAAAACGAAAACGCATCAGCTCAGCCAGCATCTCTGCCCGTGGTACCACTGGAATCAGCCTGGCATGGGCCTCCACCACCTCGGGGTTATCCTCTTTAACCGCACTGGAGATCACCACCACTTCAGTTTTCTGAACGTTCTCGGCCTCATGGCCGCGATAGATGCGCGCACCCAGCTCTATCAATCTTCGCGTCGTGGCATTGTCTGCCAGATCCGAGCCAGACACCTGATAACCCAGGTTCAGCAATACCTCCGCGATGCCACTCATGCCCACACCGCCGATGCCGATAAAATGGATACGACGAATACGCCCCATCCCGTGTTCGGTGGGATTGATGGGATTTCGGCTGTTTATTGCATCAACCACGCATAACCTCCAGACAATTTTGCATCACATCATCGGTGGCATTGGGCATCGCCAATGCACGGGCCTGTTCGGCCATGGTAATAATTCGTTCGCGGCCATGTTGGGCATCTTCGGCCAGTTGCTGCAGACGCTCGGCCAAACCCTCAATGCTCAGATCTGACTGCTGGATCATCTCCGCTGCACCGTGTTCCGTCAGGTAGCGACCATTGGCACTTTGGTGATCATCCACCGCATAGGGGAAAGGCACCAGGATCGCACCCACACCCGCTGCTGCCAGCTCCGCCACAGTCATCGCCCCGGCGCGGCAGACCACCACATCTGCCCAAGCCAGAGCCTCGTCCATATGCTTGATAAAAGGTGTCACCACAGCATCCACTCTGGCCGTGTCATACGTCTGTTGGCTCAGCTCACAGTTGTGCTTACCGCACTGATGCCTGACCTGGGGTCGACTCTCCACAGGCAGACTGGCAATGGCCTGTGGCACGATCTGGTTCAGCGCCAGTGCGCCCAGACTGCCTCCCACCACCAGGATACGTAATGGGCCGGTGCGGTCTTTCATACGCTCGCCCGGTTCGGCCAGTTGGGCGATAGACAAACGCACAGGATTGCCGGTGTGCCGTACCCGTCCTCCAGACTCAAAGGCTTTGGGAAATGCCTCTAGTACCCTGTTGGCAATCGTCGCCAACAGACGATTGGTCAGACCCGCCACAGCATTCTGCTCGTGGATCACCAATGGACGTGCCAGTAGCCGTGCCACCACGCCGCCCGGGCCACTGGCAAAACCACCCATACCCAGCACCGCATGAGGACGACGCTTCAGCATGATAAACAGGGCTTGCACCAGAGCCAGTGATAACCTGAATGGTGCGAACAACAGGGTCCATTTGGCCTTGCCACGCAACCCCTGGATGGAGATGTAATCGATCTCTATACCTGCCTCGGGGATCACCTGTGCTTCCAGTCCATGACGCGTGCCCAGCCAGGTCACGGTGACACCCTCGGCCTGTAGCGCCTGCGCCACAGCCAAGGCAGGGAATACATGTCCGCCAGTACCACCGGCCATAATCATCACGCGTTTCACCATGAGGACTTCTCCCTCATCTTCACCTGGCGCGGGAAACGTGTCTCATAATCCACCCGTAACACCAGGGCAAGGGCCAGACACATCACCACGATGCTGCTGCCGCCATAACTCATCAGTGGCAGAGTCAAACCTTTGGTGGGTAATACACCCATATTCACACCGATATTGATAAACGCCTGCATGCCGAACCACAGACCGATGCCGTAGCTCATATAGGCCTGAAACAATTTTCCTGCCTCA
>JAOUJT010000243.1 GCA_029883105.1 Gammaproteobacteria bacterium | reverse complement strand
TTTTTAAATTCTTACTAAAATTTATCATTTTGCTTTGAGCCTCTTTTTCTATCAACCAGCCATAGCGGTCTTTTTTGTAAGGGGTAAACGGGCTATCTATCTTGCCCAGTGCCTTGGCCGTAATCCCCAGCTTTTCAAACATCGCCTGCTGCAGATCACGCTCTTTGCTACCCTGATTGAGGATGATCATGCGACCCTTGGGGGCCAGCAGGCTTAATGCATGGGTGAGCAGTTTATGAGGCTGGAAGTAACGTCCGGGAAGATGACTGGCACTAAAACTCTCTTCACTGATATAGGGCAGAAACCAGGTGATCAGTGGGAAGCTGCCGGACAGCTTTAATACCGAGCCGGAAATATACCGCGAATCGGGATACTCACTGAGCATATATAGTGCATGGGCACGTCGGGTATCGAGGGTAACGTAACGTTGATTGGCATCTATCTCGACACCGTCCCAGGGGGTCTGACTATAGGAGCATAGACCGGGCAGATAGCTCCATTTTCTGGAACCGATATCCAGACAGCGAGTGCGGATCTCTCCCCGTGGCAGATAGCGATCTAGAACATCCAGCACGTAGAGACTTTCGCGAAATTCACTCTTGCTACAGATACGGGTCCAGACATGGGTATTGTATCGCAGGCCCAGATAGCCAAAGCGATCAGAAGCTGCCTTGGGCAAGGATTTAAGGACCTGCTGGGGATGTCGGATCTTGCGTTTGAATACGGGCAGGGAAAAGGTCAGTAACGACTTCAGTTTCCAGTTAAATTCTGACTTTAGTTTCATGGCGCGCATTGTACGGCAAGCGCTGGACAGGTTCTAGATATGAAAGGGTTGGTATTGTTCAGGCGTGGACACTAACGGGAGCGCCTGCCTGTGTCTGCTGCTGGAAGTAGCTGGACATGTCGTTATAGGCTCGTATGGCGGGAGGGGTATAGTCCTCAGGGTAGCCCTGTTCTCGTTGACGTTGTTCGAGGATCTGCACACGGGCACGTGCTGCCATCTGGGCGGCCGCGACCGCAACCTTGCGATCCTGACTGGAGGGGTCGGCAGGCGCCGTAGCCGCAGCGTGGATGGTTTCAGCTTTACGCAGGCTGGCATGAGGGTCACCAGCCACCTCGCTGGTATCAATACTGACTTCGCCACCCACGGCATAGCTTTTGCCATCGGGGCCACGCTGATAGTCATAACTGGCCCCACCTCGAGCGTAGGGGCCGGCAGCAGCAAGATGTGCCGCTTCATGAGCGCGTACCTCACGGTCACGGCTCGATAGTTCTTTGACCTCTACCTGTTCCTCTTTGCTCAGCTTTTGTTGCGAGCCATCGTTTTCAGAGTCCTTATCCGGGTCTGAACTGCCGTATTGCCCCCGCGTAGGGGTTTCGGTGTTGTTGCCCTGGGTATCGGTATCGGGACGATCTGCATTACCGGTAGGTGGTACTGCATTATTGGTCTGGGTTTGATTCTGTGAGACAGGCGCAACCGCCTGATAGGCAGCTGCAGCCTGACCTGGAACCGGGTTTGCGGGCGCTGGTGGGGGGGTTATTCCACCGCCAAAACCCACTGGAAATGGGGCCGAAATTGGTAGCATATAACTAACTATACAGTATTCGGGAGGGATGCTCCCACTAGCAATTATCGGCCAATATCATGAAGACTTTAGGGCGGTTATCACATTTTTAAAAATAATCCCGCCACGGCCTGAGGATTTGAGGGAAAGTACTGGTGCAGATAGGAGGCGGTGAGTCCATGAATTTGATAAACAGCCTCACCTGGTTGCTTGCCGCGTTGTCGGATGCCGTGATGTTGTGCTGCCATTTCGCTGTTAAAGAGTGAATGGTGGAAGGTATGTCCGTGTATCTCGCCAGCACCCAGGTCCACGGACTGCATGCCCAGAGCCGTCAGGCGTGGCTGCATGGTGGCCTCACCTTGAAGCAGACCGATCATCTTTGCAGTATCGCCTTGTTTGTCCGTTAGGCGCTCAGTGAGATAGAGCATACCGCCGCATTCTGCCAGAATCGGTTTGCCCTGTTCAAAATGCTGGCGGATGTCTTGGGCCATTGACTGATTGTCTGCGAGGGTTTGCAGATGCAGCTCGGGATAACCACCGGGCAACCATAGGCTATCCACCTCGGGAAGCCGGGAATCGTGTAATGGGGAGAAATATGCCAGCTCGGCCCCCATTGCCTCAAGCACATCGATATTGGCGGGATAAATAAAGGCGAAGGCTGCATCTCGGGCAATGCCGATGCGCTGGCCCTGGAGTAGAGGCTCCAAAGTGAGGGATGGAGCACTGGAAAATTCTACCTGAGGCGGCAGATCCGCAAGGGCCGTGGCCGCTATTTGCGTCGCGGCTTGATCCAGTCGCTGCTCCAGATCACCCAGCTCTGCGGCCTGTACCAGACCCAGATGGCGTTCCGGCAGGGTGATGGCATCGTCACGCATGAGGCTGGCCAATAAGGTTACATCCTGCAGACTTTCTGCCAGCATTTCCGCGTGGCCCGGACTAGCGACACGGTTGGCGATCACACCGGAAAATGCCAGACCGGGACGGTAATGGGCCAGTCCATAGGCAATGGCACCGAAGGTTTGGGCCATGCCAGAGGCATCAATGAGGGCAGCAATTGGGATGCCGTAGGCTTGAGCAAGATCGGCACTGGAGCTTTTACCATCGAACAGACCCATCACCCCTTCTAGCAGGATCAAGTCAGCCTCAGCGGCAGCCTCGTAGAGACGGCGTTTGCAGTCTGCCTCACCGTTCATCCATAGATCCAGTTGATATACCGGATGACCAGATGCCACCTCCAGGATCATCGGGTCAAGAAAGTCCGGCCCGGTCTTGAAGACCCGCACCTTGCGCCCCTGGTTACGGTGGTAACGGGCCAGGGCGGCGGTAAAGGTGGTTTTGCCCTGGCCGGAGGCGGGGGCGGCGATAAACAGGGCGGGGCAGTTATTGTTCATTATCTATTCCCGTAGGCCAGCTATTCTCTGCCAGCAGTTGTTGCAGGTCCTGGCGTTCGGCCCACTGTTCCATCTCCAGCATCGGGCGTGGGTAGAACTCCTTTACATGGCCAATACAAAGAATGGCCACAGGCTTGGCCCCGTCAGGGATTCGTAATAGTGCGGCCAGGTCGACGGGGTCAAAGATCGAGACCCAGCCCATGCCCAGCCCCTCGGCGCGTGCCGCCAGCCACATGTTCTGGATTGCACAGGATACCGAGGCCAGATCCATCTCCGGCAGGGTGCGGCGGCCAAAGATGTGCGCTTCGCGTTTGTCCATCAATGAGGCCACCAGCAGTTCTCCGCACTCCAGCACCCCCTCGACCTTGAGGCGCATGAACTCGTCGTCACGTTCATCCATCTGCGCGGCGGTACGCTGGCGTTCCTCTTCCACCAGCGCATGGACCTGTGTGCGCAGTGTCGGATCGGTGATGCGGATAAAACGCCAGGGTTGCATAAAGCCGACACTGGGGGCCATATGGGCGGCCTGCAGCAGACGCTGCAGCTGTTCCGGTGCCACCGGGTCGGGCAGGAAGTGACGCATGTCGCGGCGCTCGTTTATGGCCCGATAGATGGCATCACGCTCCACTGCGGAATAGGCGAGGGGGTTGTCCACTACAGTTCGACCCCTTTTTGCGCCTTAATACCGGACTTGAAGGCGTGCTTGACCATGTTCATCTCGGTCACGGTGTTGGCGATCTCGATCAGCTCGGGTCGTGCGGCGCGGCCGGTGATCACCACGTGTTGCATCTCGGGACGGGTCTGCAGATCCGCAATCACCGTATTGATATCCAGATACTGATATTTCAACACGATGTTCAACTCGTCCAGCAGGACCAGTTCATAAGCGGGATCGGAGAGCATGGCGCGGGCCTTCTCCCAGGCGGCCTCGGCGGCAGCCACATCACGATCACGGTCCTGGGTCTCCCAGGTAAAACCCTCGCCCATGACAAAATAATCCACCCCGGGGATGCGTCGGAAGAAGCTCTCTTCGCCGGTGGAGGAGGCGCCCTTGATAAATTGCACGATGCCCACCTTCATATCGTGACCGAGGGCGCGGGCAGCCATGCCAAAGGCGGCGGAACTCTTGCCCTTGCCGTTACCGGTGTTCACCACCAGCACACCTTGTTCACGCTGGGCCTGTTGGATCTTTTCGTCCACCACGGCCTTCTTCTTCGCCATGCGTTCGTTGTGGCGCTGGTTCAGTTCTGCATCACTCATTGTTTATTGTCCTCACCGATGAGTATCAATTTACCGGTCTTGCTGTCGCGATAGACGCGTCCTACCGACTCATAACCACTGCCAGACTGTCCGGCCTCGCTGGGCATCTGTGGCAGCTCCTTACCTTTCTCGATCACCTGACGCTGTTTCATCAGCTGTTGTTTCATCTCCGGGCTGTTGGCGACGATGGCGGCGATCAAGCCCACGGCGAACACCAGCATGATGTCTACCAGATTGGCCATGGGCCCCAGTGGCTCTTCGTCCTGCTGATCGAA
>JAOUJT010000242.1 GCA_029883105.1 Gammaproteobacteria bacterium | reverse complement strand
CAGTCTTGACCACCTCGTGTGGATCCTTGACAAACTTGTCTGCAAGCATAGAGATATGCACCAGACCATCCTGATGCACACCGATATCCACAAAGGCACCAAAGTTGGTCACATTGGTCACCACACCTTCGAGAATCATATCGGCTTTGAGATGTTTTAGTTCCTCGACCCCTTCCTTGAATTCAGCGGTAACAAATCCAGGACGTGGGTCGCGACCGGGTTTGTCCAGCTCGGCAATAATGTCCTTCACCGTCGGCTCACCAAAGGTCTCATCGGTGTAATCATTGGCTGAAAGCTTTTTCAAAAATCCGCTATCTCCGATGAGATTGTTAATATCATGGCCGGTCTGCTGGATAATCCTCTCCACCACAGGATAAGCCTCGGGATGGACCGAAGAGGCGTCCAGGGGATTGTCACCATTCATAATCCGCAGGAAGCCGGCACACTGTTCGAAGGCCTTGTCACCCAGGCGAGCCACCTTGAGAAAGTTCTTCCGCGTCACAAAGCGACCATTGGCATCACGGTAGTCAACGATGTTGGCGGCCAGTGTGGCGTTCAGTCCGGAGACTCGGCTGAGTAGTGGCGCCGAGGCGGTATTGATATCGACACCGACGGCATTAACACAGTCCTCCACCACCGCATCCAGGGTACGGGCCATTTGTGTTTGACTGACATCATGCTGGTATTGACCAACACCGATAGACTTGGGTTCGATCTTCACCAGCTCTGCCAGTGGGTCCTGCAGACGACGGGCAATGGAGACCGCACCACGCAGGGACACATCCATATCCGGGAATTCGCGTGCAGCAAATTCTGAGGCGGAATAGATCGAGGCACCCGCTTCATTGACCATAACCTTGTTGAGCTTCAGTTGCGGATGCAGCTTCATCAAATCGGCGGTTAATTTGTCCGTCTCACGCGAGGCGGTGCCATTACCGATGGCCACCAACTCCACCTGGTATTTCTCTGCCAGTTTGGCCAGTGTCGCGATGGATTGATCCCACTGATGTTTGGGTGCATGGGGATAGATGGTAGCCGTCTCCATGGATTTTCCGGTGGCATCCACCACCGCTACCTTCACCCCGGTACGGATGCCCGGATCCAGACCCATGGTAGCACGCGGTCCGGCGGGGGCAGACAGCAACAGATCACGCAGGTTGGTGGCAAAGACCTTGATCGCCTCTACTTCGCCCGCCTCGCGCAGTACCTTCTTCAGCTCCATATCCAGATGGGTATACAGCTTCACCTTCCAGGTCCAGCGCACCGTATCCTTCATCCATTTATCCGCAGGCCGACCCTGATCGCTGACACCCACATGGGCGGCGATGCGGCGTTCACAGACCGAGGGATCACCGGTTACCAGCTCTTTATCCTCATCCATGATCAGATTAAGAGACAGAATACCTTCATTGCGACCACGGAACATGGCCAGTGCACGATGTGAAGGGATGGTCTTGATGGGCTCGGCAAAGTCAAAATAGTCCGAGAATTTTGCCCCCTCATTCTGTTTGCCCTCGATCACCTTGGATTCCAGCTTGCCCTTGTCCCAGAGGAACTCACGCAGGCCACCGACCAGTTCCGCGTCCTCGGCAAACTGCTCCATGAGGATATGACGGGCGCCTTCCAGTGCGGCTTTGCTATCGTCGATGCCCGCATCGGCATTGAGATAGTCCTTAGCGACAATCTCAGGATCAAGATTGGGATCATCAAACAAGGACCTGGCCAGTGGCTCCAGTCCTGCCTCGCGTGCAATTTGCGCCTTGGTGCGGCGCTTTTTCATATAGGGACGATAGAGGTCTTCGAGACGGGTCTTGGTGTCGGCATCGAGAATCGTCTTTTTTAACTCGTCAGTCATCTTACCCTGTTCATCGATACTCTTTATCACCGTCTCACGGCGGTCTTCCAACTCGCGCAGATAACGCAGGCGCTCTTCCAGGGTTCTTAATTGCGTATCATCCAGGCCACCGGTTACCTCTTTACGGTAACGTGCAATAAACGGTACCGTAGCACCTTCGTCCAACAACGCTACGGTAGCGTCTACCTGACGAATGTGGACATTAAGTTCCGCTGCGATACGCTGATTGATATTCATCTATGCTGTGTTCCACTGAATTCACTAGGGCAGGGATTGTATCAACTTCCACATCAATAAAAACCGCTAACTTCACAGCGACTGCAACTATGTGTACTTACCCTGGTGAAAAGATTTTGCTAGCATCGGCCAGAGAGAGACATTGCACAATAATGGACTGTAATCGGCTATGACGGTATTCAATATGTTTCTATTTAGTCACTTCTCTGCGGATACCTCGCAATCCATACACTGCCTCCGTATAATATTACGAAAGTCTTATAAATAATGGTGCCATGAGAACGCTGCTGCTACCCCTACTCGTCCTGCTCTTTCTGTCCTCATTTCAAAACGTGGTAGCGAAAGAGGTCACTGTTAGCGGTAGTAATGCCATCGTTCTGGCCTACCAGCGTATAGGCGATCGCCGTCACCCCAAATATATCAGCGAGCAGGCCTTCCGTGCGCATTTGGATTATCTGCAAAATAACGGTTTTAAGGTCTGGCCACTGGAACGCATCGTTCGTCGCCTGCGTACAGGACAAACCATCCCCGACAAGACCGTCGCCATTACCTTTGATCGCACCCACCCCTCTATATACGAGATCGCGCACCCCCTGCTAAAAGCGCGTAACTGGCCATATACCGTGTTTGTGGTACCAGACAAGGTGGATCAGATCCCTCGCGGCAATATGAGCTGGGATCAGATGCGAGAAATGAAAAAGTCCGGGGCCGCCTTTGCCAATGCCAGCATCAATCACATCCACATGGTGCGTCCACTACGCGGCTATCCGCCGCGTGCCTGGGTACACTACGTGCGTGATAACATCTTTAATACCCAGGCCCGCCTACAGGAAGAGCTGGGCAGTGATACCAATAGCCTACGCCTGTTTTCCTACCCTTATGGTGAATACTCTACCGCTCTAGCCAATATCCTTGCCGAGATCGGTTTTACCTCATTTGGCCTACATCCCGGGGTGATCAATAAAAATTCGGATCTTCGCGGTCTACCCCGTTTTCTCATTGAACGTCACCATAGCAGTCTGGAGCACTTTGCGAACCGAGTTAACAGTGTTGCCTTGGAAGTAGGCAAACTTACGCCATGGAATCCCCATGTCACTAAGGGCCGGTCGCCAAAACTGACGGTAGAGTTAGACAGCTCGCGTCCTGCACCCAAGTACCTCACCTGTAACACACGTGAGGGAAATCACGTACAGGTCACATGGCAGAATAAAAAACATACCGCCTTTAAACTCTCCTACTCCGGTGAGCTGGACAAGGGTTACAACTATTTCCAATGCACCAGTCGCTTTGATGAGAGTCAGCGTCTTTACTGGTTCAGTCAGCCATGGGTGATCGCCAGGACGACCCGCTCTTCCATCAAAACCCCGGAAGAGCACGAGGCCGAAGAACAGGCCAAGGATCTGAAAGAGGTTCAGGAAAGTGGTTCTAATGATGGCCAGTCTGGTGGCCCAGCACTACCCGGCACCCTCCCCACCACGAAAACCGTGGAAGAGCAAACAGCTGGTGAGACAGAGCCAACGCCTACCGATGATCCATCTATCGAGACGCAGCCCAAGGAATAAAAATCATCGCGCTCGCCATACCCTTACGGGCAGTCGTCCATAGCTTCGCAATACGTGTGCCCGTAAGGGTATAAATACATCTCTGTACAAAAGGCAGTCTGTGGGCTGCCTGTTATTTTTAGCTTCCGTCTACTCCGACTAATCCACCCATTTACGGGCATTCTGGAACATGCGAATCCAGGGACCGTGTTCACCCCAACTATCTGGGTGCCAGGAGTGCTGTACGCTACGGAACACACGCTCAGGATGCGGCATCATGATAGTGAAGCGGCCGTCGTCATTAGTCAGTCCAGTGATACCCAGAGGCGAACCATTGGGGTTGGCCGGATAGATCTCACTAGGCTCGCCGTAATTGTCCACATAACGCAGTGCCACCTGATGCTTGCGCAGGGCTTTGGCTGGCTCATGACCATTGCGGAACTCCGCCAGTCCCTCACCGTGGGCCACAGCGATGGGCATACGCGAGCCTTCCATCCCCTGCAGGAAGATAGAGGGTGATTTCACCACCTCCACCATCGCCACACGGGCCTCAAACTGCTCTGACTCATTGCGCACAAAACGCGGCCAATGAGCGGCTCCGGGGATCAACTCGTACAGATTGGACATCATCTGGCAGCCGTTGCAGACCCCCAGACCAAAGCTGTCTTCACGATTAAAGAAGCGTTCAAATTCGTCGCGGGCACGGTCATTAAACAGAATCGATTTGGCCCAGCCCTCTCCGGCACCCAATACATCACCATAAGAGAAGCCTCCACAGGCCACCAGACCGGAGAAATCATTGAGTTTGGTGTTGCCGCTGATGATGTCACTCATGTGCACATCCACTGCAGCAAAACCGGC
>JAOUJT010000241.1 GCA_029883105.1 Gammaproteobacteria bacterium | reverse complement strand
CTGTAACAGGGCTGCGGTAACGGAGGAGTCAACACCGCCGGACATACCGACAATGATGTGAGGAAGGGGCTTGGGGGTCATTTGTTTACAACTGTATATATTCAGGAATAGCTAGTATACCAAAAGCTGGACTAATCGACGTCTTGCAGTAGATCTAAAGGAAAACACTTGCCTTGCTGATAGTCGCTGATGCAGCGCATCACCAGAGGACTGCGAAAGCGTTGTTGCTGCTCGGCCTGAAGCAGATCATCCATACTCAACCATTTTGCCGCATCGATATCTGGATCCAGTGTTAGCTGGTCATTAAAGTCGGTGACAATGCCGGAAAAACTCGCGCGAATGAAGGTGTCTCCATTGTCATGTACCCATCGATAGATGCCGAGTAAATATTCCGGTTGGAATGTCCATGCGGTCTCCTCGAGGGTCTCTCTTATCACCGCTTCGACGAGCGATTCGCCTTCCTCCACATGTCCGGCGGGCTGATTCAGTGTGGAGGTGCCAGCGATGGTTTCTTCCACCATCAGGAAGTGCATATCACGTTCAATGACCGCTGCGACAGTGAGTCGGGGTTTCCAAATCATATTTTTTACCAAATGACAGAGCTAAAAAGAGATTGTACGTTTAATTGATGTGCCAAAAAAGTTTCTGAGAAGTAAGAATAATTTATTTGCTTCTATCTTCGTATAGCTCAACCTCTACACGATTTTTGCCTAGTTCTTTGGCTCGATACAAGGCGGTATCGGCTCTGTACAACAAGCCATCTAGGGGTTCTGTCAGGTGATATTGGGTTACACCTATGCTAATAGTCATCGAGCCGATATTATCGAATGCATGTGCTGCGACAATGGCTCGTAATTTCTCTGCCAGTAGCCTTGCCTGAGCAATATCTGCTTCGGGCAGTAATATGGCAAATTCTTCCCCCTCCCCAGCGTGCTACGACATCTGATTTGCGTATGGAATCCTGGGTTAAGTGGCTTATCTGCTGTAACAATATATCTCCGGCCTTATGTCCATAGGTGATGTTGACCCGTTTGAAGTTATCCAGGTTTATGAGCATAAATGAAAGTCGGGTACCATAACGTACTGCACGCGCGAACTCTATATTCAACTGCTGACTTAGACCGCAGCGATTATAGATATAGGTTAGATAGTCATAGTCCGACTGCATTTGCAGGTAGATCTCTTGTCGGTGCCGCAGGGCTGCGCTCGCTACTGGCCACTTCACGAGCTAGCATAGCTGCTGTATTTCCTTGGGTTTGATAGGCTTATATATCATTAATCTGCAATAACAGTACTTAAGTTCCTGTAATATAGACATAATCTCAAGAGATATTTAGCCGACATAGAAAAATATGTAGACTAAGTTTTTGGTACTGATCACTAGTGTACAATATGCGTATATGTATTTTCTCAAACTCGATTATTTCGATAGATATTAGGTCGCGATGAGGCCGCACACAGGTGATGAACTATGAAAGCAAGAATTTTTAAGATATCCGCACTCATCTTGGTACTGTTTGGTGGTGTGATGTTCTATCTTCAAGCCGGTGAAAAATCGGATTCTAATGTTAAGTTGCCGAAGGTATTGGGAGAATTGCCAGGTTATAGTTTTATTAACCGTTTTGACGCTGCGGGTGGTTTACAGGGCGTGATCCTTGAAGGTACACGTGGTGATATCGTTGTGGTCTATATTGCGCCGGATGGTGAGCACGTCATCGCTGGGACCATGTTGTCACCGGATGGACAGAATCTTTCTGAACAATATGCGCAGATACATGCCCCGGTAAAAGACTATAGCACTCAGTTTGAACAGTTATCTCACGCACTTACGGTGCCAGAGGGAAAGGGCAGCAAGCCTATATATGTGATATATGAACCTAACTGTAGCTTTTGCAAAAAATTGCATACAAGCTCCAGAAAACATCTGGGCGAGGCTCTATTTCAATGGGTGCCAGTGGCGTTCCTCGGTACTCGACCCGGTGAAACTATGCCAGAAGCAACATTGAAAGTTATACAGTCAATCATTGAGAATGATAATCCTGCGCAGGCCCTCGCTATGAGCAAAACTCGCTCTTTGAAGCCATCAGCAAGCATCAGTGATAAGACGCGTCGCCAGATAGACGATAACAACAAATTAATGGCCAGTTTTGGAATATCTGGTACCCCTGCCGTTATCTGGAAGGATTCTTCAGGTGCCATTCAGGTGTTAAAAGGTTTGCCGCCGGAGAATAAGCTGGCTGCTATGGTTAAGGATCTGAAGTAGGTATGTTTTAGATGGTGGCTAGTAAGTCTTCTCATGCCAGCTCACTATCAGAAAATAATAGAATTATGGATATGAAAAAGATACGGGTTGTGTTTGTGTGTATGGGTAACATTTGTCGTTCACCCACTGCCCATGGAGTGTTTGAAACGAAATTGCAAGAGCACAAGCTAGACCATCTAATAGATGTCGATTCTGCGGGTACCCATGCCTATCATATCGGAGAGCCAGCTGATCGCCGTTCGCAACAGACGGCGAGTAAACGTGGCTATCAGATGGATCATCTACGTGCTCGAAAGGTTACGGGCTTGGATTTTGAACAGTTCGATTATGTGCTGGCGATGGATGATGACAACTATCGCAATTTAGAATCTATTTGCCCGCCCATATATAGTAGTAAATTACAAATGTTTCTCGACTTCTCCACAAAGTTTGATGAGCGAGAAGTCCCCGATCCATACTATGGTGGCGCACAAGGTTTCGAACATGTTTTGGATTTGATTGAAGATGCATCAGAAGGTTTGATTCGTGATATTCGTGAACGTTTGTCACAGTGATTCTTTTTTTGTCATTGTAGATCGTAATAAAAAAGGGGGGCCAAATGGCCCCCCTTTTTATATCACGAAGAGATACGAGCTAGTCTTCAGGTTTTTCTGAACGAGTCTCTACCATTTGTAAAGACGGTTCAGGTTTCTTCTCTGCAGGCTTAGGTGTCTCGACTACGGTCGGGTTAGTAGCGGCTGTTTTGGCTGCTGCAGGTTTGACGGCAGCGGGTTGGGGTTCAACGGTAATCCCCCCAAAAACTAACGGTGCTCAAAAGTAGAATTTCCTCGTAAACTAAACACTGGAGATTCTGCATGAAAAATCTAAATTTAGCGACAACCAAATCCTCAACATACTCAAGCAGGCGGAGTCCGGCAGCCTAGTGCCAGAGCTATGCCGGGAGCACGGCATAAGCAGTGCCTCCTTCTACAAGTGGCGTGCCAAGTACGGTGGCATGGATGCTTCACTGATGCCTCACCTGAAGGAACTGGAGGATGAAAACCGAAGGCTGAAGAACGGTTGAAAGCTGAAATTGTGCAGGAGTCTCTACAAAAAAAGTGGTAAAGCCATCACGTCTAAAAGAGGTTGCTCGACAAGCAGTTATACACAGAGGTACAAGCATACGATTAGCTTGTGCCGCGGTGGGGATCAGTGAAATGTGCTACCGATATCAGCCCATACTAACGGATGAAAATACTGAGATAGCCAACTGGTTGATTCGCCTCACCTATAATCAACGCACGGGGGCTTTGGGCTGTGCTTTCTTTATCTACGCAACGTCAAAGGCTATGGCTGGAACCACAAACGAGTCTACCGAATTTATCGAGAGCTGGAGCAAAATCTAAGGATCAAACCAAAGCAACGCATTGTGCGGGAGAAGCCTGAGCCCCTGGTGGTGTCTGAAGTGATCAATGACACATGGTCAATGGATTTCATGCACGATCAACATTCGGGAGGGTGCAGCTTTCGTTTATTCAATGTCATCGATGATTTTAATCGTGAGAGTCTGGGGAGCGAGGTGGATTTCTCTTTACCGGCAGAGCGTGTGCTCCGAACGCTTGAGCAGGTCATTGAATGGCGAGGCAAACCCAAGGTTCTACGCTGTGATAACGGTCCGGAATACATCAGTGGCTTGTTACAGGCGTGGGCCATGAAAAACTCCATTCGTGTGCAGTATATTCAACCAGGTAAGTCGCAACAGAATGCCCATGCCGCGCGATATAACCGTACGGTATGTTATGACTGGTTAAATCAATATCTGTTTGACACCATTGATGAGGTGCAGGACTTCGCTACCCACTGGCTGTGGACATACAATAATCTACGGCCCAATATGGCCATTGGTGGCATAAACTCTACTTTTCGAGGTTGTTAAAAATTTTAGGATTGCCGAAGCTCGCGGGAAAAGTCAGTCAGCAAAATGATAAACATCATATATACTCAAGCATTAGGATTTTCTATAAGTTAAATAAGGGAAGTTTTAAATAAGTCTTAGCCTGTTTTTATCGAAAAAAGACAATACAGTCCTATACATATACCTTTAATCTAAAAGGCTTATTCCACAATAGGTAGCTATATGAAGATCAGTTTGGCCTCAAAGGCTTGGCCATTATCCTAATAATCAATACTATCCAATAAGTAGAGTCATTCTTCCTTATCTTGATGAAAAGGGAGGTTAGAAGAAATTTCAGAATCCTGGCGTGTCTTGTGAG
>JAOUJT010000240.1 GCA_029883105.1 Gammaproteobacteria bacterium | reverse complement strand
GGTTATATTCAACGAGAGCCTACCCAATATTTCGATAGTGGTGGTAAGGTTTCCGGTCGAGGCACTAGTACCTCCGACTCGATACCTGCTAGGCTTTCTAACGGTGAGTATGTTATTCGAGCCAAGGCTGTATCTAAGTACGGGGCTGGGTTCTTTGAAGCCCTTAACCGTATGATGTTAGATCCCGGATCCTTCGATTTAAGTAAGTTTGCCAACTTGCGTTTGACGAGACCAGCAAGGAGACGGTTTAATACAGGGGGTGCGGTCACAGATGGTATGGGGGGAAACTCCAACGAAGTGGTAGTAACCCCGCAGTCTATACAAGTTATCAACGCCATAGACTCTGCTGAAATGCTGAAAACCGGTTTAGACACACCTGAGGGTACTCGGACTCTGGTCAATGTCATGAAAAGTAACAAAGAAACTATTCGAGCAATCTTAACCTCATAAGGTGAACTATTATGGCTTGGGAATCAGGCGTAGCAGCAAACTATGTAGACCTACTGCATAAGTTTCATAAGATGGTGACCAGTCATGCCGACCTAGTTACCGCTAGTCAGACATGGACGCTACTGAAGAATACGAATTTGAGTGAGACTGAAGGCCGTTGGGGATTCTCTGATTTGGCAGCGGTAGGTACGGACAAGGCGTATTTCGAGGTGACTATTGACAGAGACACTTCGATGCACCTAGTTACTATTGGTGTCGATCAATTGAGAGTATCTAACGCAGGGGAATCCGCCTCAGGGTTCTATGGGGTAGACAGTGCAGGGTACATCCATACCAATGGTGTTAAGTCTGGTACTGCCTTGTTCGGAGCTTTTGGTGCCGGTGATGTCATTATGGTGGCCCACGACTTCAATACTGATGAGGTTTGGGTAGGTAAGAATGGTGTCTGGTACAATAGCGGAGTACCTAACACCAACACCTTTCCTACGTTCAGTTTGCCTGTAGATCTCACTGTATACCCTGCAGTGGATCACAGAGAGAATGTAAAGGTCACATGGAATTTCGGGGCAACGGCTTTTACCTACACACCCCCTACAGGATACTCAGGTAAAACCACAAGTGTTATTGATCCTGTAAATTCTCATGTCGATGTGATTATATCTGGGCTCGTATCAGAGGCCACCCACGTTGGCGGAGGTATGCACTACTACCAAGCACACGGATTGGCCGGTACTGATGTTATACTATCTCGTTTTTGGACATATAAGAATGCTCCTGCTGACGAGTTTAACCTACGTTTCGACATGGCGGACTCCTTTATTAGTGAGCCTTTGTCATGGGTAAACCCCTCCTCTGAGGGCAGCATTATGTTGTGGGAGGGGAGTATCCCCTACTGGTTTATTGTTAATGGTCGCCGTGCCATTATTGTGGCCCGAGTGGCTGCAGGTACCTATGAGACAGCTTATGTTGGTTGGTACATGCCCTATGCGACGCCTACAGAACATCCAGCCCCTGCGTATATAGGAGGCTCATACCCTGACTACTGGACTCGGTACTCGGTGAATGATTGGTACCACAGATCCTTTTGGGATCCTAGTCTGGGGTCGGCTTATGTCAGGGAATACAACGGCAACTGGCTTGAGGTGTCTAACTGGTATGTCTCTAGTGGCACTGAATATAAAGACGCTCTGACTAGTAACAGGGCATCAATTCACCCTTACTATGACATACAGTCTAGATACGTTAGACCTTGTTACGGGCCAGATACCTATTGGCTGTCTCCGGTTACTTTGTTTAATGCGGCTACCTCTGGAGAGGTTCTGGGGGAACTAGATGGGGTTAAGTGTGTTTCTGGTTTTGGTAATGCCGCCGAAAACACAATAACGGAAGGCGCAGATACTTACCTAGTAGTGTCTCAGTCCTACCTTACCCGAGTTCAAGATTACGCAGCCCTATTATTGGAGTAACTCATGGCTATAGTTTACGCAACAGGTTCGGCGTTGAGGCCGGATGATCTTATCGATAAAATTAGAGTGGCTTTGATTGCTAACGCTGCTATGGGGTGGGTCATAGATGGGACTACTCCTCACGTTAACGGAGGCATAGAACACCTCCATGTGAGTAACCCTGAGGGGTACTGGCATATATGGTGTAGCGCAGGTAACGACCAGTACATCTATATGTCGGTCAACAGCTCCTTTGTCTCTGCTGGTGTCGCTGGTGGAGGTGAAATCGCAGGTGTGGACGCTAGAAGTAACCTTCTGACAGGCCCCTACCTCTCTTATCATTTTTTCATAGACCCGAAAGCCTTTAGGGTTGTCTTAGAGTTGAATCTGAACGAGTACTCCCACCTCATGTTTGGTTCCATAACCAAGTATGGGACTTGGACTGGAGGTCAGTTTGCCCAAGGGATGAACTGGACTGACAGTGACTCAACCAGGGATCAAGGGGGGTCTCCATACCATGATTATCCTTATAGGTGTAATTCCACTACCTCTGGTTATGGGTATAATCACATAACAGCAAACGAAGCGGCTGTTTTCTCTATAAGACGATTTGGTTTCGATACTTCAGCCCCTTGGGACTACCCTGTAGGCGGCTGTGTAGGCGGTACAGAGCTTACTGGTATGACCCCAGTCGAAGCCGGCAACGCTTATACCAACCCAACCGACTGGTGGAATTTTATCCAAAATCAAGGGCAGAACGTGGCTACGGGCCGAACTCCTATGGTACCGACCTACGTGTTTATGAGAGATGGATCCTACTGGGTTCCATTAGGGGAGGATTTGTTGGTCAAGGCTCTCAACATTGAGGCATACACCCCTAAGCAGGTGGTCGATACTGATTGGATGGTGTTTCCGCTTAAGACTAAGAAGCCGTACAACGGGGATGATACTTTTTCTTCCGATATGTATGGTATAGCCTACAAGTTCCAGTGAGGTAATTATGTCTACAGGTATTAGCTCTAGCTCTTTGTTTTATCCGGGGTTGACTCCTAGCCATACTGTCGACCCGGATCTATACCTTAGGCCTTTAGTGCAGGTACGGAACCCTTTTGATATTGGCCCTACCCCAGTAACTGGATCTAAAAGTGTAGTAGCGCCTGTGGTCACTCCTAAGGTTATGGCAGGTGTCGACGGGCAAGGTTATCTTGATCAATTTTACGGTAAAATCCATGTAACCCCATCTACGCTAGATTTTGGCAATATCCTGTCTAACCAAGTCAGGTACGTTAATCTGTGGAACGGATTATTGACCCCTGTGAATCTAACTGATTCTGTGGGGACTGACATGGAAGGTATAGTGGTAATCGAACCTCTAACACCTCCCGTAGAGATTGGCCCTTTGGGAGAATATCAGTATGAGTTCTCGGTTAACTTGGAAGGGCCCCCCTCTATTAATGCCAGTTACGTCTGGACCATTGACGGGCAGAACTACACCTTGGAGTTACGAGGTACTCGTATTGTTGTTCTTCAAGCCAATGCTGATTGGAGTAGCCCCGTAGAGGAAACATTGTCTTGGGCTACCGATGTGATGATTGCAGTGGATGGTACGGAACAACGAGTAGGGTTAAACACCAACCCGAGGCAGGTAGTTAAGTTCGACATCAAGACAGACACCGCCGAGAATACCCAGTACGTTATGAATCAGGTGTATGGGTGGGCAAACAGGATATTTGCCTTGCCTATGTGGGAGAATGAGAGCGTATTGACGGTGGATCATAATATTGGTGATACGACTATCCAATTTGACCCTGCAGGATGGGGTCACATTGAGGGTGGATTAATCTACTTGTGGGGCGGTGACTTCCATAATTATGAATCCGTGGTCATAGACAGCTTTGGCGCGTCTAACATAGTACTGTCAGCCCCTTTGACCAAAAAGTGGGGCAGAGGAACTCGCATAGCACCTATCGCCAGAGGTTTCCTCCCACGATCTACTAAATTGGATTACCTGACTGATGGGATGGTTAAAGGGTCTTTCAACTTCACTGTAGATTCCTACCAGACGAGTGCGGTCATCAACACTGTGGCGGCACCTGCACTCCTAAATGGATTAGAATACTATGACGAGGCACCCAACTGGGCAGATATACTCACCCATAGTTTTGAAAGTGATTATGTCTTACTGGATAGAGGCTATGGCCGTGTTGTCCAAGAGGCTATTAACGATTATCCCGTAGAAGTGTTTCGACACAGTTGGCTACTAGGCAGTAGAGATGAGATAAATCTGTTCAAGGAGTTTATTAAGCGTCGAGAAGGGCGAAGGGTTCCAGTGTATATTCCAACACACAAGACAGATTTTGTAGTAGTAGATGCTACATCCGTAGCGGTGCCTCTAATCACGGTGGCTAACTCGGGCTATTCCACGTTCATACCTGTAACATCTAGACGATATGGTATACGGCTGGAGATGGTGGACGGTACGGTAATACTCCGAGCGTTATTAGGTATGAGTAAGCTCGATGACAATGAGGTCTTGACTTTGGATTCTGGTGTGGGGGATTATCAGCCTGCTCAATTCAGGAAAGTGAGCCTTATCAAGCTTTGTCGGTTGAAATCCGACTCAGTA
>JAOUJT010000239.1 GCA_029883105.1 Gammaproteobacteria bacterium | reverse complement strand
GCTCCGGCCGAAAAATCTGTGGTGCTGGCATTCCCCTTACGTAACCCATCCTTGCCGGAGAAGAAAACCGTTACTCCCAGACCTTTGTCACGATTATGTTCGATAGTCTCCACTTCGCCCATGCGCACCGTAGTACTCAGGCCCGATGTGATGCTAACGGCGGCCTCTGCAGAGTGGGCCCCCTGCTTACTGGCTTCGTGCAGGATATCTTGTACCAGTTGTTTGATTTGTGTTTGATCAGGGAATTGCATAATGAAAGTCGCTTGTATTTGCATTTAATGGCGGGGATCGCCCATACTTCACCCATTCTACTGCCTGCCCATAGCTCAAGACAAACATCATGAAAAAAAACCGCCATGACAAAAAAGAGGACGCTATCGATGAGGATGACATCATCAGTCGTTCCGAGATCAAGCGTGACCTCAAGGCCTTACAGGATCTGGCCAAGGAACTGATCGAGTTAAAAGACCAACAATTGGCCAAACTGCCACTAAATGATATTGTTTTGGCAGCTATCGTTGAATCTCGGCGCATCACTCAACACATCGCTCGTAAACGTCATCTAAAGTACGTCACCAAGCAATTGCGAGAGCTGGATGAAGAGGCCCTGCGACATGGTATGAGTGTACTCAAGGATCAGGATAACGTTGCCAATGCCCGTTTCCACCACATGGAAAAGTGGCGAGACCGCCTGATAGAAGGCGGGGACGATGTTTTGAAGGCATTATTGGATGAATACCCACATGCAGAGCGTCAACAGCTACGACAATTGATCCGCAATGCACAAAGGGAAAAGCTGGCCAATCAGCCACCCAAATCAGCCCGTGCGCTGTTTAAGCTGATTCGCGAACTGATGGAATAATCCGTACAGATTGAAGCACCATGCCCAGCATGGTACTTCAAACAGCCTATACGTTGGTTCCACCAACCGTCAGGCCATCGATACGCAGCGTTGGTTGACCCACCCCGACCGGGACACTTTGCCCCTCTTTGCCACAAACACCGACACCATCGTCCAGTTTAAGATCATTGCCCACCATAGAGATGCGGGTCATCGCTTCGGGACCATTACCCACCAGGGTTGCCCCTTTCACAGGACAGGTAACCTTGCCGTTTTCGATCAAATAGGCCTCACTGGCGGAGAAGACAAATTTACCTGAGGTTATGTCGACTTGACCTCCACCGAAATTTACCGCGTAGAGGCCATTCTTCACCGAGGCGATGATCTCTTCCGGCTCCTGTTCACCTGCCAACATATAGGTATTGGTCATTCGCGGCATAGGCAGATGTGCGTAGGATTCTCGTCGGCCGTTGCCGGTGCTCTGTACACCCATGAGGGAG
This sequence comes from Gammaproteobacteria bacterium, assembly GCA_029883105.1. Lineage (GTDB taxonomy): Bacteria > Pseudomonadota > Gammaproteobacteria > Thiohalospirales > Thiohalospiraceae > JABURT01. The sequence goes on along the minus strand of JAOUJT010000239.1, from coordinate 3,195 downwards.
GCGTTATGCTTATCCTGCATGTAGCCTTTAAGGATGCCGTTTTCGATCAACACCGTTTCTTGTGTTGGGGTACCTTCATCATCGATATTAAGTGAACCGCGGCGCTTATCCATAGTGCCGTTATCGACTACCGTGCATAAGGGTGAGGCCACCTGCTCACCAATGCGACCAGAGAAGGCCGAGCTACCTTTACGGTTGAAGTCACCCTCGAGGCCATGACCGACCGCCTCGTGCAATAACACCCCAGGCCAACCCGGCCCCAAAACCACCTGCATATTACCCGCAGGGGCATCCACCGCTTCCAGATTTACCAGAGCCTGACGCACCGCTTCGCGGGCATACTCTTGCCCCTTGCTGCTTGCGCTAAAGAATTCATAACCAAAACGTCCACCACCCCCAGCACTGCCACGTTCACGACGTCCATCCTGCTCGACCAGAACACTGACATTCATTCGCACCAGAGGTCGCACATCACCGGCCAGAGTGCCATCGGTAGCAGCCACTAACACCACATCATGCACCGCCGCGATGTTTACAAACACCTGGCTAATACGCGGGTCGAGGGTACGGGCATAGGCATCAAGCTCACGCAGCAACGCAACCTTGTCATCGGCCGTCAGGCTTTCGATAGGGTCAATCGGCATATAGAGTTGGTGGGCAGAGGGTCGATGCCAGGCCTGCATGCGACCATTCTGGCCACTACGTGCGATGGCTCGCGCGGTCGTTGCGGCCTCCTGCAAGGCGGGCAGAATAATGTCATCAGAATATGCGAAGCCCGTCTTCTCACCACTGATAGCACGGACACCCACACCCTGATCGATATTGTGGCTGCCTTCTTTGACGATGCCATCTTCCAATCCCCAGGATTCATGTCGGGAAAACTGAAAGTAGAGATCCGCACTATCCACAGTATGGCTCATCAACTGATCCAAAACCCGTTGCAGATCATCCTCGCCCAAACCCACAGGAGATAGCAGCATCTCCTGTGCCAGCGCTAAAGTATCACTCATGGCAGATCACAAAAGACTTTACGGTGTTCCAGGGCGGGAAAGGTACTACGAATAGTTTTTACCTGACGACAATCAACCTCAGCCATAACGACACCAGAGCCCTTGGGTAGTCTGTCCAGAACACGACCCCAGGGATCTACGATCATGCTATCGCCATAGGTCTGGCGGCCATTAGCATGGAAGCCACCTTGGCCGGGTGCAATCATATAGGCCAGGTTTTCTATAGCACGGGCACGCACCAGTGTTTCCCAATGTGCCTTGCCGGTAATATCTGTAAAGGCAGAAGGCATGACAATCACCTCAGCCCCCTGCCGCGCCATATATCGAAACATCTCGGGGAAGCGTAAGTCATAACAAATCGCAAGACCCAGCTTACAGAAAGGCGTATCAATGACGACCATGTTCTCACCTGACTCTGTGGTCTCTGACTCACTATAGGTCTCATTGTTTTCTGACAGACTGACATCAAACAAGTGGATCTTGTCGTAGCGTGCTATACGTTCACCCTGATCGTTATAGACCAAACAGGCAGCGCGTACCTTGTTTTCGGCAACGGCTTTCAGTGGCACAGTGCCACCTACCAGCCATATGCCATGTTTGCTCGCCTGATCCTTAAGAAAATTTTGAATAGGGCCATCACCATCCTCTTCCCTAATGGCAACCTTATCGGTTTCCTTCATCCCCATGAGGAAAAAATTCTCCGGCAAAGCCACCAGTTTTGCGCCTTTGGAGGCTGCCAGGCCGATCAAACGTGCGGCTTCTATCAGATTGGCATCTACCTTCGGACCAGAGGCCATTTGTATCGCTGCGACTAAACTCATATTGTCTCCACCACAATGGACGCCGAATATCTGCGGCTAGTTTCCATATAGTACTTCCAGTTCTATAACATCTTCTGCTGAGCTACCAGGACGCAATTCGATGCGTGCTGGACCGATTCCCAGAGCCCACAACCATGAGCGCAGCTCCTCTACCCAAAGACGACCTTCATCACCACCGGGGTATTTCAAACGCAAACGGTTTGTGGAGGAAGCCATGACCTCATGCACGGCAGGCCGAATTCCATCCATCTGCAGAATGCGTTCTCCGCTTCTGGGCCCGGCCCACTCGGCGGCACTCAGCAAGTAGACCGACTGCCCGACCACCAAAGTGCTACAGAGTAACAGGCTCATCAAAAAAAGGGGTTTACGCATGATCTTGAGGATACCACAGAGACTGGGAGATAGGGCACTACAGATATGCATTCACAACGACTAACCCGGTGCCTCATTCAGGCTGGTCACCACAGGATTTTCCCATGTGCCGGTGATTTTATAGATTAGCCGTGAGTACTTCTCTACATCCAAAACCTTTTCCATCACCCAGACAACAACTCCTGTTTGTATGCCGCCGGCCAGGGCCCCTGCGACGAAGTAATTACTTCCATCACCCAGTACAACAATGACGTCCTGCTCGTAGTCACGCGCTTGCATACCAATACGGCCAGACAGGTAGACACGGGCCACCGAGGATAAGATGGTCATATTGCTCGTGTGAGCGTTGCCATCCTCGATATTGAACTCTCCCTGTATAGAATCGAAACGATAACCTTTTCCGAATAGATCGCGGAAATCCAGTGCCAGACGCCGGGGTAGTGCCTGGAAACTAAGCAGCCCTAAAACCCTCCCCGCGCCGGGTTCTACATTGATCAGTCGCCCATTCTTGATATTAAACGCTAACTTCCCCTCTACCGCCTTCAGTACAAACTTGTCGGGTGAGCCCGGCCAACGAATATCACCATCCAGCCGTAGATCACCACCCTTAATCGGTGAGTCAAATCCGAATTTCGATAGCAACGACTCTGCATTGCGAGCATGTAGTCGAATACTTAAAGCGGTTAGAGGCTTGGCACCCTGATGCCAATATCCCTTACTGGAAAATACCATCATAGGGCCATCAACATTAAGTGCGTCAATTTTATAACCCGAGTTAAAGGGATCTGCATGCAGGGTAAATTTGCCCAGTGTTAGATCTTTGTACTCTAACTCCTGTATCTTTACACGTAATATAGGTAAAGCGGCTGGACGTGGTTTCTTGGTTTTTTGTACCAGCTCATCGTTCACTTCTTCAACCGCAAGGACACTCATATAATCCAGGTCTACCTCCCAAGGTAGCTTGACAGATAGACCATTACTGCTCTCATTAT
>JAOUJT010000238.1 GCA_029883105.1 Gammaproteobacteria bacterium | reverse complement strand
ATGTGGTCTATTTTTATCAGCCAGCGGGACTGGACTGGAACCTTGATGAGGTGGCTGTGGCCGCCGGGGCTCTGGTGGCTACGGACATCGATGTTCTGGTCACCGAGGTCGCGAAGATGGCCCGGCCGGGGGATCAGATCCTGGTGATGAGTAACGGCGCATTTGCCGGCATCCATGACAAGCTCTTGAATGCCTTAGCGGGGCAGGCATCGTGAGCAGCGTTGCCGCAAGAGAGGCGGTCACCGTAGCCATCACCGGGGCCTCCGGTGCTATTTATGGTCTGCGCCTGCTGGAACAATTGCTGGCCTCGGGACAGACGGTATACCTGTTGATCTCCAAGGCGGCACAGGTGGTACTGGCCACCGAAACCACATTGAAGATTCCGGCGCAGTCAGAGCAGGCGCAAGCCTATCTGGTACAACACTTTGCCTGCCAGCCGCAACAGTTGCAGGTGTTTGGCCGCGAACAGTGGATGGCCCCGGTGGCCAGCGGTTCTGCGGCACCGAAAGCGATGGTGGTTTGCCCCTGTTCCACCGGCAGCCTATCGGCCATTGCCAATGGCGCCAGTGATAATCTGATCGAACGTGCCGCCGATGTGGTGCTAAAGGAGCAGCGCAAGTTGATCCTGGTGGTGCGTGAAACCCCCTTGTCGGCCATCCATCTGGAAAATATGCTTAAGTTGTCTCGTCTGGGAGTGGTGATCCTGCCGGCCAGCCCCGGCTTTTATCACCAGCCCGAAACCATTATGGATCTGGTGGATCACATCACCGCACGGGTGATGGATCATTTAGGATTGGAACAGCACTTGCTGAGCCCCTGGGGTGGTAAGCCAGAGTAAGTGTTATATCTTTGTGAAGTTTTTCTATTTGTGGATGAATAGCTTGCGATATGCCGGCTGAGTTAATAACAATGGCCATAATAGACTATAAATCAGAACCGTTGAGCAGATGAAACAGCATATAGAAGCAAAATTTGATGAGTTAAAAGCATCCGGCAAGATGCCTTCTCCCAAAGGGGTTGCCCTGGCGATTCTGCGTCTGGCGAAAAAGTCTGATGTGACCATTGATGAATTTGCCAATGTGGTGAAGACCGATCCCTCCTTAAGCGGCAATATCATCAAGGCCGCAAATAGCGAACGCTCCTTCTATTCACGTCCCATTGCCTCGGTGCAGGTGGCGGTGCAGCGTCTGGGTATGGCAACAGTAAAAAGCCTGGCGCTGGGTTTTTCTTTGATCGATAGCTATCGCAAGGGCGGTTGCCGAGGCTTCGACTATTCCCATTACTGGGCCGAACAACTGCTGCGAGCCATCGCCATACGAGAGATCGCCATACGTACCCGGGTGGCACCTTCGGAAGATCTCTTTTCCGTTGCCTTGCTGGGTGAGATCGGTCGGCTGGCCCTTGCCACCATCTACCCAGAAGAATACGCCCGCACGCTGGATGAATCACACCATACGGCTATGTCACTGGCAGAGCTGGAAACCAAGACCTTTTACATCGATCACGATGAGCTTACCCGATATATCCTGCGTGACTGGGGTCTGCCGGATATCCTGGTGGAAACCCAGTTGACGGGAATTAGTAGCAGGGACAAGCCAGATTCACGTCAATTTCAGTTGGGAATGAGCTATGAGGTGGCTCGTGATATTGCCCGTCTGGGTATGGCAAAAGCCAGTGATAAGAGCGTCCAGTTAGATCTGGATAGCAAGCTGGCTGCCGTGGGCATGAGCGATGTTGGCAAAGAAGATTTAGTAGAAAATATCCTTGCCGAGTGGCAGGAGTGGAGTCATAGCTTTGGCCTGGACTCGATCAAGGTTTCGTTTGAGCATATATCCAATACAGAGCAAGATGAACTCGCTGTTCCGGTTACCGAGGTGGATGGTACGGCCGTCGATCTTACTGGAGAACAGGTTTTAAACGTCCTCATCGTGGATGATGATGCTGATACCAGGGAGTATATGAAGCTATGCCTGGGTGCGAGCCATTTCCGTTTATATACCGCTGAAAATGGCGAGGATGCCCTGTCCAAACTGGTGGATATAGACCCTGATATCATTATTAGTGACTGGATGATGCCAGAACTCGATGGCTTGGGTCTGTGTCGAGTGGTACGACAGAGTAGCGAATACGGTGGAGCCTACTTTATTCTCATGACCGCAGACGATACGCATGACAAACTGATCGATGCCTTCAATAGTGGTGTGGACGATTATATTGCCAAGCCATTTAGTCGAGAGCTACTGTTGGCCCGTTTGCGCCCTGGCGTACGCATTACACAAATGAGTAAGCAGAATCAGGCGGGCAAATATCGGATTGAAAAGCTGGCCAATGAATTGGCGATTGTGAATCGTAAATTAAGCCTCTCTTCTCTGACCGATCCCTTGACCAAACTTCCTAATCGCCGTTATGCATTGAAACGTCTGGAACAAGAGTGGGCGACGTCGCAGAGAGGTCAGCGCGATCTCAGCTGCATGATGATCGATATTGATTATTTTAAGGTTGTTAATGATACCTATGGCCATGCTGGCGGTGATTTAGTGTTAAAGGGGTTGGCGAAAATCCTCAAAGGTTTACTACGTAATAACGATGTGGCCTGTCGCATGGGTGGTGAGGAATTTATGGTTATCTGCCCAGATACGAATATGGAAAATGCTGTGAAGGTGGCGGAAAGAATATGCGAGGCCATAGAGCGTACGGTTTTTCCTTACGGAGATAAGGCGATACACATAACCCTTTCGATTGGTGTTTCCATACGTGAGAACGGCCATAGCCATCTCGATGAGATGATCTCCAATGCCGATAAGCGTTTGTATGAAGCCAAGGCCGCAGGCAGAAATCTGGTAATGTAAGTACGGCGCAGGGTGCGTCTGGTCACAGGTTTGGAATAATGATGGAAATACCTCTGTTCCCACTTAATTCAGTACTCTTCCCCGGTGGTGCCCTGCCACTGCGTATCTTTGAATCCCGTTACATCGACATGGTGTCTCGTTGTATGAAGCAGCAGAGCTGCTTCGGCATTGTCATGATTAAAAGTGGCAAGGAGGTCGCTGATGCACCTGAGGTTTATGATTACGGAACGCTGGCGGATATCCACTATTTTGAAAAGCTGGAAGGTGGTCTGTTAGGCATTACCGCACGTGGAGGACAACGGTTTCATATTAAAAATAGCTGGGTTGAAACGAATCAATTGCGCATGGCCGAAGTGGAATTGTTGACGCATGAAGAGACCCTGGAGATGTCAAAAGAATATCGGCCCTGGGCGGAACTGGTGGCAGAAATATTGCAACAGCTGGGTCCTCCCTATTCGGTACTGCCTTGTGACTATGACAATGCCACCTGGGTGAGTCATCGTCTGGCAGAGCTGCTACCCATAGAAAGGGAGCTCAAGCAGCTATTCTTGCAAATGCAGGACCCACAGCAACGACTGGAACGCATCATTGCGTTACTGTCTAATTCTCGTTAAGGCACCAGAACCATTCTTTTCTGCTACTACCTATAGATACCCTGTACAGATTTTCTCGTCGAATCAGCGCCCCATCTTCTTGGCTACTGCAATTTATTGAGGCATCACTGGTCCACACAATGCCAGTGAATGTTTCGCCTCTACCTGTGTACAAGATCCAATATTTTCGTTCTGAAAGAGGGATAAGGCGTAGGCAAAATTTGTCTGTGTACGTAACAACTTTAGCCATCCCCATTGACCCTGCATTTGCACGATAGTGACATTGCCAAACCAGATCGGCCGCTGCTTGGTAAGGGTAAAGGATGAGGGCCAAAGTCGTATCACCAGGAGCGAGGAATCATCCAGCTTGCGGCTGAACAGCAGGCTTTGTGTCTGGCTGTCATGGATATGGCCGGGTACAGGAAGCTCATCTATACGGCTATTGGGGGCAAGAAAGCGCAGGGCATTGCTAAACACCAGCCGTTTGGCTGGCTGCCAACCGCTATGACTGAGGTGTGCGGAGATATCCTCTGCCTGGGCAGCCCATTGCAGATTGAATGGATGGTCATTCATGCCTCGCAGGTCTTTGCGTAGTTCGGGTAGACGTTGCCACTGTTGCTGCAACCATTGCGCTGATGGCAGTGTCTCTAATGGTGGGTTGCTGACGGGAAGCGTGCGGATATGCTGAGGAGCAAACAGACCATAGCTGATATTGGCTAACAGAAATATGCTGGCAGTGAGTAGCAGTAAGGGGCGGGCCTGTAGACGGCAAAGATGGTGCCGACGGTAAGCGATACCGGCGATAGCGATCCATATCAAGCCGATGAGGATACCTGCGACCACATCGCTAAGCCAGTGGACGCCCAGATAGAGGCGGCTAAAGGCGACGATAATGCTGATAAGAGCTGCAATGGTATAGGTCAGCCAACGCCAATTGCCAGGCAGGCGGGCAGCGATGATCACGGCGAGAAAACCAAAGATCACTACCGACATCATACTGTGACTGCTGGGGAAGGCGTATTGATGCAAGCCGGTATAGATGGAAATCGGCCGCTCAATACTGGTGGTATTTTTCAGCAGTAAGACCGTGAGCTGGGAGATGAGCAATAGTCCCAATAGATAAAGCGGGGTTGCACGGTCTTTGCTCACGCCAA
>JAOUJT010000237.1 GCA_029883105.1 Gammaproteobacteria bacterium | reverse complement strand
TGCAACAAAGCGGTTCCGAATATCCCGCCATCATCGGTTCTCATCTGGGACGACCTATCTATCAAAACCTCAATCAGAATGGTTCTGACTATACATTTGATCGCATCGCCGAATCCGATGACGATGGCTGGTATCACCTGACCCAGCTGGCACCGAAAGAATTACTGTTAAAGAATGGCCTGATCTACCGCCCCCTGTAACACCCTATTTCTCTGCCGGTGTTGCCAGTAGGCAGCACTGGTATACGCTCCCCAACCGTGTAACCACCGGCTCATTGGTGTATCATTTGGCTCCAATTTGAACTGTGATCCCTCAGCCCGGAGCCAACATGGAGCTATCCTCACTTACTGCCATCTCACCCGTAGATGGCCGCTACGGCAGCAAAGTTGCCGATCTTCGTCCTATCTTCAGTGAATATGGTCTTATTCGTCACCGTGTTCAGGTTGAGGTGCGCTGGTTACAGATGCTGGCCGGTCATGATGACATCATTGAGGTGCCTCGCCTGAGCAGCTCGGCCAATAGATTACTGAATGATATCGTGGAGAACTTTTCCGAAGGGGATGCTCAGCGGGTGAAAAATATCGAAAGCACCACCAACCACGATGTTAAGGCGGTGGAGTATTTCCTTAAGGAACGTATCGCCGGTAATGACGAGCTGGAAAAGATCAGCGAGTTCATCCACTTCGCCTGTACCTCAGAGGATATCAACAACCTCTCCTATGGCCTGATGCTGCGCGAGGCACGCACCCAGGTACTGCTGCCGATGATGGATGAGGTGATCGAGGCCATCGAACAACAGGCCCGTGAACATGCGGAACAACCGATGATGTCGCGTACCCACGGCCAACCCGCCTCCCCCACTACCGTGGGTAAGGAGATGGCTAATGTCGCCTTTCGTCTCAAGCGTCAGCGAGAACAAATGAAGATGGTGCCCCTGTTGGGCAAGATCAACGGTGCTGTGGGTAACTATAATGCCCACTTGGCAGCCTATCCCAATACGGATTGGGCGGGTATTGCACAGAGATTCATCAACGATCTCGGCCTGGACTGGAATCCCTACACCATCCAGATCGAACCACATGATTATATCGCCGAACTGTTTGATGCCATTGCCCGTTTCAATACCGTATTGCTGGATTTCGATCGTGACATCTGGGGTTACATCTCCCTCGGCTATTTCAAACAGAAGACCATTGCCGGTGAGGTGGGTTCCTCCACCATGCCGCACAAGGTAAATCCCATCGACTTCGAGAACTCCGAAGGCAATCTGGGACTGGCCAATGCCATCTTCACCCATCTGGCGGCAAAGCTGCCGGTCTCTCGCTGGCAGCGAGACCTGACCGACTCCACCGTGTTGCGTAATCTGGGTGTCGGCGTGGCCCACTCGGTGTTGGCCTATCAGGCCAGCCTTAAAGGCATCTCTAAACTGCAGATAAACCCAGAAGCTATGAACACGGATCTGGACAATAACTGGGAAGTACTGGCCGAGCCTATCCAGACAATTATGCGTCGGTTCGGCATCGAACAGCCCTATGAGAAGCTCAAGGAGCTGACCCGCGGTCAGAAGGTCAACAAGGAGATCATGCAGGCCTTTGTTTCCAAGCTGGATATCCCGGATGAAGCCAAGCAGTTACTGATGGAGATGACGCCCGGCAATTACATCGGCAACGCCATCGAGCAGGCGAAGAATATCTAGGTTGGCAAACGTGAAACTGATACTGGGCTCCAGCTCCCCCTATCGCCGTGAGCTGCTGGACCGTTTGGGTCTGGACTATGAATGCGACTCTCCTGAGATCAATGAGTCACGTCTTGAGGGTGAGTCCGTAGAGGCGATGGTGGTACGGCTGGCAGAAGCCAAGGCCAGGGCCGTGGCCGGACGTCATACCGATGCGCTGATCATCGGTTCGGATCAGGTGGCCGTATTGGGTGAGCAGATCCTTGGCAAGCCCGGCAGTCATGACAAGGCCTTTGAACAGTTGAAACAGGCCTCTGGTCAGTTTGTCACCTTTCACACCGGCATATGCCTCTACGACAGTCGTAACAACACAAGCCAGATTGATCGCATACCCTTTGCTGTCCAATTCCGACAGTTAAGCGATGAGCAGATAGAACATTATCTGCAGCGGGAACAACCCTATAACTGTGCAGGAAGCTTTAAATCGGAAGGACTGGGCATTGCCCTGTTTGAACGAATGCAAGGTGAGGATCCCAATGCCCTCATTGGCCTGCCCCTGATCCGACTGATCTCCATGTTGGAGACCGCCGGACTTCAGGTACTCTGAAACCGTTTAGCGTAACGTTAGTGAACCATCCGTGCTGGCACGCATCAATGCCTGTGCCACTCCACTGCCAAACTGTTCACTGAATTTCTCAAACACGCCGGGACGTTGGGTGTAGTCAAACAGCTTGTCATTACCGATAAGCTCTCGGGCCACATAGGCACTGCTACCCAATCCGTCAATAAGACCAAACTCAATACTCCGTTCTCCTGTCCAAAACAGACCGCTAAACAACTGCTTATTCAGCTTGAGACGTTTTCCCCTGCCCTCCATCACCCGAGTGATGAACTGCTGGTGCACGTCCGACATCAGTTGTTTGTAGTGTTTGGCATCCGCTTCTTTCAAGGGTGAAAAAGGATCCAGTAGTGCCTTACTCTCACCGGAGGTGATCAGGCGACGCTCGATACCCATCTTCTCCATCGCCTCAGTAAAGCCGAACGAAGCCGGGCTAAAACTGCCCATGGTGACACCGATGGAGCCAACGATACTAGCCTGATCCGCATAGATCTCATCCGCTGCGGCAGCGATATAATAGGCTGCGGAGGCCCCCATATCCGTGATCACCGCATAGATCTTTTTCTCTGGATAGAGACCGCGCAGGCGTTTGATCTCGTCATAGACATAACCGGCCTGCACAGGACTACCGCCGGGACTGTTGATGCGCATAATTACCGCCAGAGAATGTTTTGCTTCCATCGCCGTACGCAGTGCGCCAATGATATTATCCGCACTGGCATTTTCATTACTGGCAATCGGTCCCTCTATATCCACCAGGGCAACATGAGCACTACGCGGTATATCCATACTGTGCTGAGTATCACCACTGGAAAAAACAACAAACAACACACTGATCACAACCACATACTTAAGCAGACGAAAAGCCAGATCCCACTTGCGTCGCTTACCTTCTCCCGCCATATAATTCTTTACCAGTTCGGCGAGTATTTGACTGTCTTGCTCTTGTGACATGAAATATTTCCTTCGGACAATAATTAGTGTTGAAGCAACCAGTTGTGCATTTCATCTATGGAATGTACACAAGACTTGGGCTGATGCTGCATCAACCTTTCCACCTCATGCACACCGTATGATACAGCCAATGAATCCATCTTCGCATTGGTCGCCATCTGTAGATCGTATTCGGTATCACCGATCATGATGGCCTCATGGGCCTCCAGGGCAAAGAAATCCAGCAGCTCATGTAGCATCTGCGGGTGAGGTTTTGACACGGTTTCATCAGCGGTACGGGTAGCATGAAAATAGTGCTTAAGATCGGTTTCATTCAATACCGCATCCAATCCCTGTCTGCCCTTGCCTGTCGCAATAGCAAGAAAGGCACCGGTTTCATCCAGAGACTTAAGCATTCTCTCTACGCCGTCGAACATCGCCGAAGGTGTCTGGTTTGCAGTAAGAAAGTGATAACGATAACGGTCTGCCATCTTAAGATGCAGTGCATGATCAGAGCCTGGCATCAACTGTACACAGGCTTCATGCAAACCCAGACCAATAACATTTTTGGCCTCATCGAGCGTCGGCAGTTCCAGTTCCAGATCTTGGGCAGAGGCCAACAGACAGGAGACGATCTTCGCCTCTGAATCCATCAGGGTACCATCCCAATCGAATATAACTAATTTATACGGCTTATTCATAGAATATACATAATGTCAGTAAAATATTAACCGACCATTATATATCACTACTGTGCGAAAAATCCGAGCAACTTGAAGTTTTTTCCTTTATATTGCCTACTTACACGAATAACAACAGAATAGGGATACATCCGATGAAATGGATTATGCTAATTTTATTATCACTCACACTTTTTGCCTGTGACGATGCCAGCACACCTTCCGGCAATGTCTCATCCAGCTCTATGTATGCATCAATATCTGCTATCGATGATGGTACTACGACAAGTATCATTACTCATTTGCGTACTGCATCAAATACCCAGTATCCGGACATCTTCCTGGAAAATGGTGACGCACTCCTGGCATCCAGTATTGGTTCGGCAGACGATATTAATCAGGCCGAGCTTGGAAGTTTTGGTGGAGCAATCACCATCAATGAAAATATTAAGCCACTACAGCGTCGTAATTTGGTAATCAATGATTTTACCCAAACGACTTATGATGCACCCGAATACGCCACAACCTTTCTGCAAACCAATATCGCAGGAGACAAATATTATCTTAGCCTGGAACGTGAACTATATACCTCCATCAGGGATGTGCCCATCACCCTGCCAACTCCCTTTAGCCTCACAAGCACTCAGTCAAGCAATATCAACCGATTGGATAGCCTGACGGTAGATTGGATACCCTCCAGTGATGGTA
>JAOUJT010000026.1 GCA_029883105.1 Gammaproteobacteria bacterium | reverse complement strand
GCATAGAGTCGGCGCGAATCTCAAGCAGCCCATGTTTCTCATATAGCGAACTGAAATCCGGATGGATAGGCGATTCGATAATGGAGAACACTACTGAGTCTGACATCGTACACAGTCCAGTTACGAAAATGCATCGGCTATTGTTGTGCTGGTGTTGTGGGACTACGCCCCAGGCCAAGCAGCACATAACTTACCGCAATCAGCATGAGCATGCCAATAATACCTGCCAGCCCAAGCGGGCTGCGATAGAGATTGCTGATATCCGCTATCAGAAGAATGGATAAATTTGCCATGGCATTAAAGACACCATGAAATATGGCTGCAGCAATTACACTTCCTGAACGCTGACGAATATGACCAATAAGGGGCGAGAGTACGACGGTTGCCATAGTCATGAGAAAGATTCCACTATAAGGGTGCTGTGGAAAATTGTAACCGGCGGCGATGACTGGAGCATGCCAGAGCCCCCAAATAAGTCCTATGAGGAGATTGGCTTTCCAGAAGCCCATATGACGTAGCTGATAGTAGAGCAAGCCGCGCCAGCCCAATTCTTCACCAAATGCGGCCAGAGCATTGATGGTTGCGCCAGCGATAAAGGCCTGCAGAATGAGTAATAGAAGATAAGTGGTCGTCCCCAGCTGGTTGAGCGCTTGACGGATCGATGTCAGTTGATCATGGTTAAGCTGGGGTGAGAGGTTTTGTAGGTAGGCATTTAAATCAAGATCCAGTGTGCCCCAGCCAAATAACAGGCATATGACAATCGTCAGCAGGGTGATAGCCAATGGATAGAGCCAGGCACCGAGCCAGTGCAGATTAGGATTAAAGCGGACACCGTAGCGGGAGAGACTCTTTCTCAACTGATGACGGCTGAGAAATAAAACCACTGATGCGGGTATCCACATATAGACAATGAGTAGGATGAGGGCATAGGGAGAGTGGGCAAATGATGCACTCTCTCGTACTAGCAGGAAATATAGAGTGCCTAATAAATAACTCGGTATGAAAGTCCAGAACAGAAATCTATATGTCAAGTTCGGGTTGTTCATAGAAAAATTCACTTGTTGTTATGGACAATTTTGAGACATATGCGGTATGCAGGAAGTCACAAATATCATAGTATAAGTGCCACCTAATAGCCGAGTATTGTGACACTATGTCGATGCACAAATTTTACATCCGAATCTTAATCATCACTTTGGTACTGGGCCCTTTGACCTGGTTAATGTTTACGGATGAAGGTCAGCGGGTTGGAGATATCTTTATGCTCGAACTGGGCGATTCAGAACCGCTTAATCTGAATTTTGCTCAACTAAGTTCCCGTGTAGATGAAGCGACCCTAATGGAACAGTTTCCGCAGATTAAACTGGCCTGTGTCGATCAAAAAATTGCCTTTGGGATGCGTCAATGTTCATCGCCGATTTCGGCCATTAATGGTACGCCAGCACAGTACGTCACGTTCTATTTTATTCAAAATCAGCTTATTGAAGTAAATGTGGGCTACCAGCCCAGTTATCACCAGTACCTTTATAATGGCTTACTGGCAAGTTTTGGTGAGGGTGAGGTTGGGCCAGAGGCTGGCCTGCGACGCTGGAATACCGGAAAAGGCTTGTTGTATGCGCCACCGCAGACGCTAACTGTGGGTAAGAAGACAGTACTGATTTGGAAGGCCGCTACGGGTTAAATAAATACATAACACGAATACTGAGAATGGGGGCCTGTGCCCCCATTTTTAATCTGTAGCCGATGATTCTAGCGGGTTCGGGTTGTTTGATTTGCTCAAGGGATAGGCTGTATCAGAGAGATAGAAACTGATGCGCTCAATATGTGTCGAGACGCGGTTTAACCAGCGTAAGGCATGCAAATATTCATTTGCCACTGGAACATCCAGGGTATCGCTGGCAACGTTAGCGATAAACTGATCGCGAAGAATATCGGTTTGTTGAGCAATATCTAGTGCCATACTCGATGTAAGCTGTGCCGCATCCTGCCATTCTGATTGCATAAGATGTCTGTTCAGACGATGAATATTTCCACTCAGTTTCGTCACTAGCTCCCTCAATTGTGGTGATTGATAGGCGATAGAGATGCTATTGACCTTCTGCATACGGTGGTAGAAGCGTTGTAAATGCTCCAGAGCATGGGTAATGCCATACAGACGTTGCCACTGCGGTTTATCTTCCTGACTTAGATGAATCCTATCCACATAGCTCTGGCTTAGGCTCATGGATTGCTGGAACTGTTGTAATGAATGGGCGTCTATGTGCTCGTGTCTTTCTGCCTTTTGCAGCAGAATCTGCAGCAAGTATTGAAATTGATGAGACAAAACTGCATGTGAAGCGGTGATGGCGACACTGGGCTCTTTTAACAGGGAATTATCCAAGCCTATGCTTAAGGGATCCTTGCGGTCAGGTATAAGATGTAGCATGAGTAAGGAAAATTGTTGGGTAAACGGAATCACAAGTATCACGCCAAGGACGTTAAAGCCACTATGAAAGGCGACCAAATATAGCTCGGCATTGCTCAGTATATCCCCCTGCCCATGCTCGACAATATACATATAGGGCGTGATTAACAGGAGCGCCATGATACCGGTGAGCAGATTATAGATAACGTGCGAAAGGCCGGTACGACGCATGGCACTGGAGCCGCCGATGGAGGCGATGGCGGCGGTAAATGTGGTGCCGATGTCCATGCCGATAACCAGGGACGCGGCATGATGAAAATCGATGGTGCCAGCATACAAGGCGGTCAGGGTTGCTGCCACACCGGCGCTGGATGATTGGGTAATAACGGTAAAGAGGATGCCGAGGCCAATAAATTGTAGTCGTGTCATCCAGCTGTCAGCAGGAAGGTTTAGAGGGATAACATCTGATTCCAGCCCCCCCATGCCGGCCTGTAACATGCTGATGCCGATAAAGACCAGGCCGAAACCAGCCAGGGCGAAGCCCATTTGTTGCAAATGGTTGCGGGCAAAGAGTTTTACTAAAGCACCCAGTAATACCAATGGCAGCATCAGACTGCCTAGCTGCAGCTTTAGTCCCAGCAGGGCCACCAGCCAGCCGGTAATGGTGGTGCCAATGTTGGCACCAAAGATAATCCCTAGTGACTGTGAAAACGTCAGCAGACCTGCACCAACAAATCCTACCGCAGCCACCGTCGTCGCACTGGAGGACTGCAGTACCGCCGTGGTCAGAGCGCCTGTTATGGCGCCGGAATATGGACTGCGGGTGAAACGGGTCAATATGCGGCGCATGTTCTCGGCAGCCAGAGCTCGCAGACCATCGGTCATAATGGTCATCCCCAGCAGGAATAGGCCCAGACCGCCGCTAATGTTGAGTAGAATTTGAAATAAGCTCATGAAATAACAAGATGTAGTGGTTTGGATAACTATATATGATTTCTTTAAGGCCCGGGTAAGTGCTGTTAGAGAAGCTCCATAGGCGAACTCTGTTAGAGGTTAACTTATTGATATATATCTAAATAAAGATTCAATGTCGGAAGCTAATAATATTGGCTTCCACTTCAGCCAAACGGTATGCTAGTCGCGCATAAATAATAAAACTGGTTTTACAGCAGGGGAGTACACATTAATGAATGCTATGCGCATGACTCAATTGACCATATCTTTGATTATTCTGGCGGGCATCTGGTTAACAGGCTTTGATTCCGTACATTGGCTGCTATATGTGCCGGTGGCATTGCTGACCTTCGCTGGTATTAGTGGCATCTGTCCTGGGATGAAGGTATGGGGCAAACTGGGTTTTAAATAAACATACCAAATGTAAGCGTAAAAAAGGTCGCTTGGCGGCCTTTTTTGTGCCTGCATGATAAGTCGATGTTGGCATACTGTGCCTATACATTCAGGGGTTTGTATTTATAATGTGCCCTGTACCCGATGAGCCCGAATGCCGGACTCACTCTATACCCTCTGAAACCATTTGGAATTGTTATGAGACTGGTGATTCGTTATTTCTTTAAGACTCTGCGTTTGTTATTAACGCCCATAGTATTGCTTGTGAACTGGATTACCACACCCAAGGGAATCGAGCGACCTGAAGCCGAGCAGTTAAAGATCGATGAGGCATGTCGATCATTGATTATGTATCAGTTTGTTAGTTGTCCGTTTTGCATTAAGGTGCGTCGGGAAATGATGCGGCTGTCTTTGAATATTGAAAAGCGTGATGCACAAAAGAATATCGAAAGCAGGGAAGAGTTGTTGACTGGGGGCGGTGAATTAAAGGTGCCATGTCTGCACATAACGGCGGAGGATGGTAGTGTGTCATGGATGTATGAGTCTGATGACATCATTGCCTATTTACGTAAACAGTTTGCCTGAGAAGCCGATGACCGGCGATGGTCCTGAACCACTACTTTCAGATCCCAAGGCCTTGCTTAAACTGGCAGCCTACCCTATGCCCTTTGGTAAATATAAAGGACGCTTACTGATCGACCTGCCAGAACCTTATGTAGTGTGGTTTTCCCGGCAGGGCTTTCCTGGCGGAGAGCTAGGCAAGATGTTGGCCATCGTGCACGAGATCAAGGTCAATGGCCTGGAATATCTGTTCGAGCCATTACGTCGCTAGTTAAGCTTCCGTTATTCATTCGTCTTTACGAGATAACAGCATGAATCAAATCACTGTGTCGGCTCATGTCATCGAGAAAGTTAAGTGCTGGTTGGAAATACTGGTCATTGGCGAGGGGCTTTGTCCCTTTGCCCACCAACCCTATCAGTCCGGTCGCATACGTTTCTTGGTGAGTAGTGCGCAAGATGAAGAGACACTGTTGACCGATGTGCTGGCCGAGTTGTTGTTCCTGCGAGAGACGCCACTTGTAGATGCCGAGACAAGCTTGTTGATCCTGCCACAGATGTTGCAGGACTTTCTCGACTACAATGATTTTCTCGACCTTGTGGATGCCTTGTTGCAACAAGAACAGATGGAAGGTGAGTTTCAGATCGCCAGCATGCATCCGGACTATCAGTTTGCCGACACGGATTTTGATGATGCACAAAATTATACCAATCGTTCACCCTATCCTATCTTGCACCTGCTGCGGGAGGAGAGTCTGAATATCGCCCTGCAGCAATACCCCCATCCAGAACAGATCCCGGAACGTAATATTCGGCATATGCAAAAACTTGGCGCTGTTGCACTAGAGACGTTGATCTCACCATGTATGGCAAAGGGGCCTCGTTAGTGGCCAGACTGTTGGCTATCGCAGTAAGACCGCCGGGGATAGAAACCATGCAGCTGCTGGTCTCCGCTAAAATGACGCCGGAGTCGGGTTTGCATGGCGATAAACGCAGCCGTTCGGGGCGTCGGCAGGTGACTGTGATGACCCAGTCGGATTGGCAACGGGCCTGTGAGGAAGTCGGTGTCGAACTGGCGTGGACCACACGCAGGGCCAACCTGTTGATAGATGAGTTGATCTTGTATGAGTCAACAGGTGCTCTGATACAGATCGGCAGTATTTTATTAGAAGTCACCGGAGAATCCGACCCTTGCGCAAAGATGGAGGCCAGCTGTAGCGGACTGTTTCGGGCACTGAAACCCTATTGGCGTGGAGGGGTGACGTGTAAGGTGATCAAAGGCGGGAACTTTCGTTGTGGTGATAGCGTCATACTGAAACCCAAGATATAGGCGAGCATAGATTGTCGTCCAACGTATATGTATAGGACGTCAATAAATGAAGAAACTATCGCTGGTTATTGGATTGATCGCAGCATTGTTGAGCACCCCAAGCCTGGCTCGTGATGTATTGTTTGGTACGGATCTGTTAGCGACAATGGAGGGCTCACCCAATCTTTTTTATCAGGATCGTCTGTTTAAAAATTCGGCCTATCGTTTAAGCGGTACTTCTACCGCTACCGGATTAAGCACCGGGTTAGCTTTTCGTTTTTATTTGGACCGTTACGCAAATGGTGCCTACCTGCAGGCAGACGCAAACCTCAATGGCAGCGATGTCCAAACCGGTGGACGATTGGGGGTAGATATCAAGATGGGCAATATCATTATTGATCCCTACATCAGTTCCGCAAATCGTAGTTTCGGAATAAACATAGGCTTTGACCTGTAGCTCTACTCTAGTGGGTGTTACTCACGCCGGTACAGGCGCTGGTAGATGCCTTCGGCACCAATTAGCTGGTCATGGCTACCTTGTTCGACAATGTGACCACCTTCCAATACATAGATCACGTCTGCCTGACGTACGGCACTTAAGCGATGGGCGATAATAATGGTGGTACGTCCACGTAGAAAAACCCTTAATGCCTGATGCAAGCGTGATTCGGTCTCGGTATCGAGAGCGGAAGTGGCCTCATCCAGTATTACGACCTTGGGATCCGAAAGTACCATGCGTGCGATAGCCAGACGTTGTTGTTGTCCACCAGAGAGACGTATGCCCTGATGGCCGATGATGGTGTCCAACTGTTGTGGTAACTCTCTGATCACGCGGTTTAGTTGCGCCACCTCCAGAGCCTGCCAAAGCCGCGTCTCGTCATACTCACAACCCAGGGTTAGATTGTTGCGAACCGTATCATTAAACAGTGCCGGGTGCTGCAATACTGTGGCGACGTTTTCACGCACCACATCCAGCCCGATCTCGGTGACCGGGATATCATCAAAATAGAGTTGGCCGCGGCTTAGTGGATAGAGTCCGAGAATGACATTGACCAGTGTGGATTTTCCGCCACCACTGGCCCCCACCAGGGCGACCTTGGCCCCTGCCGGGATCTCCAGACTAACGTCTTTGAGCACCGGCGGATGTGTACCATAGGCAAACTCGATACCTTTGGCACGTATGGATAGGGTCTGTTTCTGTGCAAAAGGATCATGCAGATGTGGATAGACCGGCTCCTGTTTCAGGGCGATCAGATGATTGATACGAGTCAGTGCGGCATTGGCAGAGAACCAGGCATACTGGACATTCAATATCTCCTGCACCGGGCCCATCATGAACCAAAGATAACCAAACACCGCCATCATCTCACCGATGCTGAGATCGGAAAATACCACCATCAACATGCCGGTGGCGCGAAAGGTCTCAAAGCCCACCAAAAACACACCCATGGAGAGACGACTGGCGGCATCGGATTTCCAGCTAAAGGCAGCGGAATGGGTCTGGATGCCGCGAGCCTTGTCAATCACCATCTTCAAATAGTGTCGCTCACGATTACTGGCACGTATTTGTTGTATGGTATCCAGACTTTCTATCAAGGCTTGCTGAAAGATCTCGAAGGCACGGTTCTCTCTTTGTTTTAAATGTTTCACCCGTTTGCCTAAGGCAAAGGTGAAATATATTACCAAGGGATTTAATAGCAAGATTAGTAATGCCAGTTGCCAGTGCAGCCAAATCAGTACCAGTGAGATCCCGATCAAACTGAAGATGGAGACCAGCGTCTTGCTGATGGAGATGCCGATAAACTGATCGATGGCATTCATATCGGTGACAAAATGCGAGGCTACCGCACCACTGCCGAGGATTTCATACTCCGCCATGGAGACACCTTGCAGACCCAATAGCAAACGCCTGCGCATGCGAAAGGTAATGTCTTTGGCGATGAGGGTAAACTGCCGTAACTGCAGTACATCCAGCAGGATACTGCTGAGGCGTAAGGTGATGGTGAGCATTAAAACCGCAAGGATATAGGCCTCTGGACCATGCCAGTGGGCAGGTAATATCCGGTTTAGAAAGTCGATGACAGCCCCAGGCTGAGCCAACAGAACCTCATCCACCATCAGCGGCATCAGTAGTGGGATCGGTACATGGGTTAACACTAGTAGTATGGCTACCAGCTGGGCGAATAGCAGTTCGCGCCTATGTGCAGCTATGGAACGGAAAATATCTGGCCAGGTATAAGATGCCGGGTTATCGTGGTTTGATTGCTGAGGCTTCATCGCTAGATAGTAACAGGATTCTGGACGGACCACGTTGCTCGTACCTAGTCATCTATTTCAGGATCATGGTCGGGAAAAATATCCCTGTAGCGGACAATATAGGAGCCAAACTCCCAGGCACTCTGTTTGGCCTGATAGATAAAATCATGATCATTGAGTGTGTGATCGACGACGCCGGCCTCACGCACGATCACCTCTTTCCATCCTGCATCCTCGACGATACGCCGGGCGGCAAGAAAATTATTTTCTTCACTCAGCGGCTGTTTTAACAGCACCAGCAGGAACTCCTTGTCATCATCAGAAAACTTATCCATGTCATAGGGGATGCCCTGGGCATAAAACATCACCAGTTTATTTATGTATGACATCTATGACTCTGTCTCATCACTCTTCTTTGTAGAAGATTTTTTTGGTTTGTCGAAATAACGCATGGCGGTTGCCGAACCCACCACAAAGAGGATAACCAGAGCGAATATGAGCAAAAAAATATACATGAATACAGGACCTGATTTGTAGGAATGAGATGATCCTATATGCTGGGGTAGGTGAAAGCAAAGCGTATAGTTGTGTTTTGAATACCCGTATGTCGGAGCAGATAGTATTTAAAGATGCCGCTGTTTGGGCGGAAAGACAAAAGTAGTGCCACAACGCCTATGCTGTCATGTCGACGAAGGAGGCATCATCAAGATTCCTCCCGTTGGTCGGAATGACAAATGCTCTGCACCGTTTCTTTTTCTTGTCATGCCGACGAAGGAGGCATCTTAGGATTTCTCCCGCTGGTCGAAATGACAATAATTAGTACCACAACGACTATCCTGTCATGCCGACGAAGGCGGCATCTTTAAGAGTTCTCCCTGCCAGCGAAATGACCGGCATATATTGTTCAAAAACATAGTGGTTTTCTATCCTCTATCCCGCATCGTGTCTGGCTGACTACGTCAGCGAAATACTCTCGTAAAGAAAATATCTGCAATAGATTTTTATATGTCGATATTAATTTTCATTATGAAGCAATGTGTGCGTTGAGTGGAATAATAGATAACGGTGACAGGCTAACCGCTGGATAGCATGAAGTGTATCCTTTAGTAACCTTAATAAGGGTGTGTTTTCAACTGCCTACATCAGCAGAGTATCTCGCTCAGTGATGATTATTACAATACAAAGTGCATATCCTGGGACGCTCATAGAAAAAACATTAGTAGCCCCTTTTATAACTCCTTTGACTACCCGAATAGAAAATATCAATACTTTTAATATGTTTTTGTAATGTGGGAAGGGCTAGTCTAGGTAAAACAGTTTATTAACAATAACAGTTGAGGAGAGGGTAGATGCATAGCGGAGTTATGATTGCACTGATTTGTGCCTTGTGTGCCATTATCTATGGGGTGTTATCCAGCATGCGGATTATGTCCTACGATGCTGGCAACGATGCGATGAAAAAGATCGCCGGGGCGATACAGCAAGGGGCGTCCGCCTATCTTAAGCGTCAGTATCTGACCATCGGAATGGTGGGTGTGGTGCTGACACTGATAATATTTTATGCCCTGGGTAGCCTGACCGCCATTGGCTTTATCATCGGCGCGGTCTTTTCCGGTTTGGCTGGTTTTCTTGGCATGCACATCTCTGTGCGCTCCAACTCCCGAACCGCCGAGGCATCCAGGCATGGTCTTAATGCTGGCTTGCAAGTGGCCTTCCGTGGAGGTGCCATCACCGGCATGCTGGTGGTAGGTCTGGGTCTGTTGGGTGTAGCGGGTTACTACGCCATCCTCGGTTACCTGACACCGGTTGGTCAAAGTATTAACTTGTCCCCATTGGTAGGACTGGCCTTTGGTGGTTCCCTGATCTCCATCTTTGCCCGTTTGGGCGGCGGTATCTTTACCAAGGGAGCCGATGTAGGCGCTGATCTGGTGGGTAAGGTCGAGGCCGGCATCCCCGAGGATGACCCGCGTAACCCTGCCGTCATCGCCGACAACGTGGGCGACAATGTGGGTGACTGTGCCGGCATGGCAGCGGATCTGTTCGAGACCTATGCGGTGACCATCATCGCCACCATGTTGCTGGCCAGTTACGCCATCAATAGTACCAACGCCATCATCTATCCATTGGTGTTGGGTGGTATATCCATCATCGCCTGTATCATCGGCAGCTACTTTGTGAATGTACGCGAAGGTGGCAAGGTGATGAATGCCCTCTATCGTGGACTCATCGTCTCCGGTGTACTGTCGGCCATTGCTTTCTATCCTGCCACCGAGTGGTTGATGTCGGGACTGTCTGAATACAGTGTCAATAACCTTTATTATTCTGCCCTTGTGGGTCTGGGTGTGACGGCTTTATTGGTAATCATTACCGAATACTACACTGCGACAGAATATAATCCGGTAAAACATCTGGCCGAGTCTTCAACCACCGGTCACGGCACCAATGTTATCGCCGGTCTGGCCCTATCCATGCGCTCTACTGCTGGTCCGGTGCTGGTGGTCTGTCTGGGTATCTATCTGGCCCATGGTTTTGCCGGTCTCTATGGCATTGCTACCGCTGCTACCGCCATGCTCTCCATGACCGGTATCGTGGTGGCCCTGGATGCCTATGGTCCCATCACCGACAACGCCGGTGGCATTGCCGAGATGGCGGACCTGGACCCCAGCGTACGTGAAACCACCGATGCCCTGGATGCGGTAGGTAATACCACCAAGGCCATCACCAAGGGCTACGCCATCGGTTCAGCCGGTCTGGCGGCACTGGTGTTGTTCTCCGACTTTACCCGTGAGCTGTCCGTGCACGGTGGTGCAGCCATCAGCTTCGATCTCTCCAACCATATGGTGATCATCGGCCTGTTTATCGGTGGTCTGGTGCCTTATCTATTCGGTGCCATGGCGATGGAAGCGGTAGGCCGTGCGGCCGGTGCCGTTGTCGTAGAGGTACGTCGTCAGTTCAAGGAGATGCCGGGTATCATGAAGGGCACTCAACTGCCGGATTACTCTACTGCGGTAGACATGCTTACCCGTTCTGCGATCAAGGAGATGATGGTGCCCTCCCTGTTGCCTATCCTGGTGCCGGTGTTGGTGGGCCTGTTCCTCGGTGCTCAGGCTCTGGGTGGTGTATTGATGGGTTCCATCGTTACCGGTCTGTTCCTGGCCATTTCCATGACCACCGGTGGTGGTGCATGGGACAACGCCAAGAAGTATATCGAGGATGATAACTTTGGCGGTAAGGGTTCCGAGGCACATAAGGCCGCAGTCACCGGTGATACGGTTGGCGATCCCTACAAGGATACTGCTGGTCCAGCCATCAACCCGCTGATCAAGATTATCAATATCGTTGCCCTGTTGATGGTACCGCTGTTGTAATCTGACACGGAAGAAAATAATAAGGCCGCCCTGATCATCAGGGCGGCCTTTTTTGTGTCTGCATTATTAAAGTTGGAGTTGGTAAGGCAAAGTCGCGAAGGAAAAACATGATAATGATGCGATTCGTAACATTCGCAATTACATCAGAATGAATACACGTTTTAGATGGGCAGCAGGCGTTTATGAGGCCAAAAAGGCGCGTATGGCACGCCCTATACCATAGGTCGGCCCGTGGCCGACATGCGGATCTATTTGCAACCTGCGCAGGCGCGCACGGCACGCCCTATAATTTGGGTTCCATGGTAATTGAAAGATTCACCGCCCCAAACCATAGGTCGGCCCGTGGCCGACATGCGGATCTATTTGCAATCTGCGAAGGCGCGCACGGCACGCCCTATAATTTAGATCTTCTCCGCATCTTTGTGCCTCTGCATTATTGCTGCTAATCCAAAACTACCTCCACCCTCAGGCTGCGACGGTCTCTTCTGCTACCGCTTGATTGATGGCACCGATCATCGCCTTCAGTGAGGCGCTGACGGTATCCTCATCGATGGCCGCAGCTAAAATGACGTGGCCATTATGTTCCAGCTGTACATAACAGATGGCCTCGGCATCGCTGCCCTCAGTCAGCGCGTGCTCACTATAGTCAAGTACGTTTACCTTGTCTCCACAGTGGCAGCTCCAGGCATCAAGAAAGGCCTCGATGGCACCTTTGCCATGCCCTGTAAGGTTTAATCTCTGCTCCTGTTGCAGTAACGCTAACTGAATATTCTCACCATCATTCTTATCCAGCCGATAGCCCTGTAAACGGTAGTCACCTGCTACGTGGACGAAGTGCTGCATAAACAAGTTATGGATGGTCTTGCTGTCCACCTCTCCCTGATGGCTCTCACTGTGCTTTTGTACTACCTGAGCAAGCTCTACCTGCATCCAGCGTGGCAGCTTGAAACCATAGTCACGTTCCATTACAAAAGCCACGCCACCCTTACCAGACTGACTGTTAACACGTACTACCGCTTCATAGTCACGCCCAATATCTTTGGGATCGATGGGAAGATAGGCCACCTGCCAGGGTTCATCGGTTTGTTGTCGGTGCAGGCTTTTACGAATGGCATCCTGATGGCTACCGGAGAAGGCGGTATAGACCAGTTCACCGATCCATGGATGACGCGGATGGATGGGCATGCCGGTACTTTCTGTATAGACACAGGCAATCTCTTGCGGCTGCGACATATCAAGTTGTGGGTCGATGCCACTGCTGTAGAGATTCATCGCCATGGTGATGATGTCCATGTTGCCGGTGCGTTCGCCATTGCCCAGCAGGGTACCCTCCACCCGATCCGCACCGGCCAACAGAGCCAGCTCGGCAGCGGCCACTGCACCACCTCGATCGTTATGCGTATGTACGGACAAGATAATAGATTGCCGATTTTTTACATGGGTGGAGAAATACTCCACCTGATCGGCGAACACATTGGGCGTACTCATCTCTATGGTCGCCGGTAGATTGATGATGCAGGGTAGTTCCGGGCTCGGTTGCCAGACATTTACCACTGCGTCACAGATCTCCACAGCATAATCCATCTCGGTACCGGTGAAACTTTCTGGAGAGTATTGGAAACGCCATAGGGTCTTCGGGTACTTGTTGGCTTCCCGCTGTAACCATTGTGCGCCCTGCACGGCAATGCCGGTGATCTCATCGCGCGACATGGCGAACACACGTTCACGCTGTATGGTCGAGGTGGAGTTATAGACATGCACGATGGCCTGTTTGATTCCGCGTAAGGACTCAAAGGTACGTTCGATGAGCGATTCCCGTGCCTGCACCAATACCTGTATGGTGACATCATCGGGGATCTGATTCTCTTCGATCAACCAGCGTACAAAATCGTAGTCCGGTTGACTGGCAGAGGGAAAGCCGACCTCGATCTGTTTAATCCCAAGCTTCACCAGCAAGGCCCAAAGTTTGCGCTTTTGTACCACAGACATGGGTTCCAACAGAGCCTGATTGCCATCACGCAGATCAACGCTGGCCCAAATGGGCGCATGTTCTATGTGGCGACTGGGCCACTGGCGGTTAGTCAGCTCCAGCCGTGGTGCGGCAGAATATTTGTGGTGGTCAAAGCGCTTCATGGTCCTCTCCTCTGTGTCGGTTTACTCTGTCATGCCAGGGATGGTGGCAGACATTCCGTGGCCCTCATGAGGCCAGGGTCAAACATTGCCTGCGGTAACAGACAGGAGATAGCATATGATAGAAGTGACGCAATATGTGTGCGAATATGTCTAGAATATGGCTGTTACTAGCAATTTTATTGCTATAAATAGTCTACAATTAAAACTATTGTGTTTATAACAGCCAGGCTAGGGGTGAAAACATGCTCGACCGTTATGACCGAGAGATCCTCAAGGTGTTACAAGACGAGGGGCGACTAAGTAATCAGGAGCTGGCAGAGCGTATTGGTCTTTCGCCATCACCCTGCTTACGTCGGTTAAGAGGACTGGAAGAAGCCGGTTACATAAGCGCATATCGAGCCATACTCGATGCAGCAAAGCTTGGACTGAGCCTTACGGTTCTGCTGCATATCTCTATGGACAAGCACACGCCGGAACGATTTGATAATTTCGAACAACAGGTAAAGACACTACCAGAGGTGATGGAATGTCTGTTGATCACAGGTCAGGATGCAGACTATCAACTCAAGGTGGTGGTCAAGGACATGGAGGCTTATCAGGAGCTGCTGCTAAACCGGATCACACGCATTGAAGGGGTCAGCGGTGTACACTCGAGCTTTGTAATGCGAAAGGTCGTGGATAAGACTGCATTTTTACTGTCATAGTCGCGCATGATTTTGAGATAAAAGGTTAAAGTAGTGAGTCTTTGGAAACTTCGCTTAAATGATCAACCGCCTCAATAGGAAGTTCTATCCAAAAGGTAGAACCTGAGCCGACTTCACTGTCAACGCCAATCTTGCCGTTTAGCAATTCGACAAGTTTCTTGGTAATCACAAGCCCAATGCCGGTACCTTCGATTGTTGATTGCTCTGCACCTAAGCGGTTAAAGGCATTAAACAGATTATGGATCTGCTCACTCGACAATCCAGGGCCACTATCCCGAATGCTTAGACGAAGCACATGGCCACTTTGCCTGGAGCAGTCAATGTTTATCTTTCCACCCTGGTTATTGTATTTAACGGCGTTGCTTAATAGATTTACCAGGATTTGATGTAGTCTGTTCGGATCAGAAACAACAGTCTCATTGAGTTCTGCCAGTTGCTGAAATGAAACAGGCGTTTTATCCTTTGAAAGCGTAATGGCAATGTTTCTCTCGGCGGCAAGTGGCGAGATTAAATTAACACTGCCCTTAAGTATCTTGCAGAGATTGGTATTCTCGATATGAATATCCAGATTACCGGATTCTATGCGGGAAAGATCCAGGATTTCAACAATAAGGTTCAACAGGTGGTGGCCGGCACTGAGTATTTCATTGAGATTGTCTTTTTGTGATTCGTCCAAATTGTCGTTATCCAACAATAATACTTGAGAAAATCCGATTATTGCATTCAAAGGCGTGCGAAGTTCATGACTCATGGTGGATAGGAATTTGGTTTTGGCATTATTGGCATCCTCAAGCTGGTGAATAGATTTTTCCAGCGTGCTAATAGTGTCGTTAATGTTGATCTTTAAATCGTTTAATTCACCTTCCAGTTCAATATCCAGCGTATTTGAGAAGTCTCCCTTGGCGACATTATACATAAGTCTGTTGATGTCCGTAATGCTTCGCTCGGTGACAATTGAAGTAGAATTGATACTGTTTTTAAGGCGTTCTAAGTGACCGTTGAGGGGCATTTCCATACGGCGACTAAAATTACCGAGGGAAAATTCATGCAAGCTTGAATCAATTTCATTAATAACCTTTTCCAATGAGCTAAGAAGTCCGTTGATGGCACGGGCTGCATCGCCCATTTCATCATTGCTGTTTGTATTTAGGCGCAAGGAAAAGTCATGGCTCATATGTATTTTTTTGATGAAGTTGACCAGTTCGAGTAGTGGTCGAGTAACAGCTCGATAGATAAGGTAAGCAATGGTGGAGTTGAGTAAAATGCGAAGAATTATAATGGTGATGAGATAAATAATAATGCCATCTTTAATCTCTAATCCTTGCCTGAGGCTTGTCTCAGCCTTTGCTTGTTCGTCTAGACTTCTTTTCCGCATAAGAGCCGTCAATTCAGCGAATTTGACCTGGCCACTGTTGTTGATTAATTCCTGGCCCAACTTTGTGTTGAAATTAAAGTGAAGTGCGAATGCTTCCGTACGGATCGCATCAAATTCGTTTAGTTTGTTGTTGATAGTGAGATAGCTGGAAAGGTTTTGCTTAAACTGAGCGCGTAAGCGTGAGTTAATGTCTTCTACCTCAATCTTTATTGTATTCATCTTTTCTGGGTCTTGAGTGCCAAGATACTTGTAGCTATTGATCATTAACTTATTGAGGTCGTTATCTAATTCCTTGACTCGGCTAAGAACGACCATATTTTCTGAGTATATGCCTGCGAATATATCGCCCATTTTATTGATATAAAAGATGCTGCCGGAACCCGCGAGAACAACCGCTGCAGTAAAGACAGAAAATGCCAGTATCAGTTTGGACGAAACACCGAATCTGTAGGGTTTTTTAATTTTCTTGTCATTCATTGTGGAGATTAAATTCTTCCAGGACTTCGAGGATTAGAGAGTTATCAAACATGTCTTTAGGTTTATAAGGCTTGGAGTTAGGATAGCCGATATCTTTATGGATGTTGTTGAGGGCAGTAAACATACTTGGTGTTTGTTTGTTAATCCTGTACATATCCTTTAATGGGATAAGCATATTGCGTGGGTTACGTTTTGTATAATCTTCGTCAGACTCAATGCCAACAAGATCCAGAGAGTTGCTATATGCGTCTCGCAGTATCTGCTTGTACTCCGCAGCATTTTCATCTTTGCTAATCCAAATCATGGATTTTACCCAGGCACGGAGAAATTTTTTGAGTGCCTTACGAGGTATAGGGTGGTCATTGATAAAATAGGAGGGGCCACCGGTGGTGGCTGCGAGATAAAGTTCATGGTCGATCTTTGCGATTTCTCCGGTTTTATCATTTAAGGCCTGGTCCATATATTTTCCATTGAAGATCATGCCATCAACTCGGCCTATAGAAAAATTCTTATACGCTTCCTGGTTATTCATTTCTACGATATTGATATCGCGCATACTGAGTCCCTGACGACTCATATAATTTTGTAAAAACCAGTGGGTACCAAAGTAGTCTGAAAAGACCGCGATATTTTTTCCTTTCAGGCTCTTGGGTGTGGCTCCCTTTTTAATAATCATTTTGTAATCATTGCTATCATAAGACATCAGTGCCAGCCGTTTTGCCTTAGCGCCTCGATAGTACATGTCCATTTGGGTTGCATTCCATAGGCCGGAAAAGTCCAGCTTGTTATGGCTTAATGCCCTAACCCAATCACCGGTACTGGTGTAATAGATGGAGTTGACAGCTAGTCCCTCCTGCTTATAAAAACCCTTAACATCGGCAATAACAAATTCACCGGCGGGAATATAGGGAATGATACCCACCGTATAGGTGCGGGCATGTGCCAGGGGGGTTGATAATAGAAGCACACAGCTAAGAAATAATACATTCTGTAAGGTTTTCATAAGTGTATATCACTTAAATATCCTGTAACGGCTTACACCTTATCGTACTTATATGGTTGAAGAAATATTAGAAAGGCTTGTAGGGTGATTATTTACAAAGAATAAACATATTAATCTTTGTCTTTATAGCATGCCTAACTGATACAATATCCACCAATTTTGTGATGATCAATGTATTGATAAAGCTATGCCTTAGCAGGCTTAAAAGTCGCATTAGGTGTGCAATTGCAGCGATTACTTTAAATACACATTTATGTATCATATTAGTTAATATTCACTTTATTTCAAATGGACCGGTCAATTGGCGTCTGAATACCACATCGAAATCAAAGAGTCGCTTTGTGCCCTGGACGTGCTGGCAGAAGAGTGCAATCTGTCGCGCACGCTGATCAAGCAGGCAATGCAAAAGGGTGCTGCCTGGTATACACGGGGTAAACATACCCAGCATCTACGGCGAGCTAAAAAGCTACTACAGCCTGGTGATACGCTACACCTCTATTATGATGAAAAGGTTATAAACGAAACGGTTGCTGACGCTGAATTGATTGCCGATGAGGGTGACTACAGTGTCTGGTACAAGCCTTATGGCATGCGCTCACAAGGTTCGAGGTGGGGCGATCACACCACCGTTCATCGTTGGGCTGAGTCACATCTACAACCACAACGTAATGCCTTCCTGGTGCATCGCCTGGATCGTGCCGCCAGTGGTCTGATACTTATTGCCCATAGCAAGAAGATGGCGGCGACACTGTCTGCGATGTTTAAACAACGGCAGATAGATAAACGGTACAAGGTGATTGTTCATGGTCAACCGCCTCAGGCGGTTA
>JAOUJT010000040.1 GCA_029883105.1 Gammaproteobacteria bacterium | reverse complement strand
GTCTATGACCTGATCATCACCACATCCCGTCATGTGCCTCTGGATCAGGAGCGGCGTAGGTTCATCAAGATCATCTTTGATGTCACGATGCTTATCATGGCTATCTCTTACGTCTTACGTGGTTTGAGTCAGGGCCTAAAGGCACCCGTGATCAATACTGTGCAGATAAAAGTGAAAGACTTTCCTGCTGAAGACTATACGATCGTACAGCTAACCGATGTACATGTGGGCCGGACAATAAGACGTGACTATATAGAAGATCTGGTACATAGAACCAATGCCCTGCAACCGGATATGGTGGTCATTACCGGTGATCTGATTGATCTGCCGGTGGAAAAGATTCGCGATGATCTGGCACCACTACAAGACTTGCAAGCACCAAGCTATTTTATCCTTGGTAATCATGAATATTTTCATGGCCCACATGATGTGATAGCCATCGCTAAAGATTTGGGTATACGTCCCCTATTGAATGAAAGCATCATGATTGATGTTGAGGGTGGTCAGTTTAATCTGGTGGGCATCACGGATCTGGTTGGTGAGCGTATGGGAGTGCTAGCGCATGATCTTGATTCGGCATTCTCTCAGGTTGATCACACGCGGTCGTCGATCGTCCTGGCGCATCAACCCAAGACCATTAAGCTGCTGACGGGACAGCGTTGTGACTTAATGCTCAGCGGTCATACCCATGGCGGTCAGATCTTCCCCTTTGGTTATCTGGTGATTATGGATCAGCCTTATCTGGCCGGCCTGCATCAGCATAATGAACACAGCCAGATCTTTGTCAGCCGTGGTACCGGCTTTTGGGGGCCACCACTGCGGGTCCTCGCTCCCAGTGAAATAAGCCTTTTAAGGATAAGTTCACACTAAGAATTTAAAAGATTCTATATTTTTATCGGTAAACGCCGGGGAGAGCGAAGCCGGGCCGACATTAATCGCTGCCGTGATACTCATCACTGATAGCAGGGTTTCCACACCATGCTTTGTGGCATAGCGGACAATTTACCGGCATAACTCATGACAATGGCTTTGATTAACAGACCGTTGTCCATATAAGAACGTGGCAGGTTACAAGTGGAGTCTATAGCGATGCAGATAACCGTATTGCTGGCATCTGTTAAGCAATGAACGCATCCATAATAGCGATTATCTTGTTATTATCTATGCCATAAATAGTACCACAGAGTAGTATTTGTGATGAGAACTAGTGGCCTATCAAGGGTCGAATATGAGGTTTGTATGAATAGTGGTTACCTGTATATAGAGTCTCTGACTCAGCCGGAACATGCCTATCATCTGGCGATGAGTGTGGATAAACCCGATTCAGAGCGGGTGCAAGAAGGCCGTAAACTGGTATATATCGCGAAGTTCCGTGATATCGATGCGGCATTTATGCATGCCTCTGGAAAACTTCGTCACCGTTGCAAGCATCTGGATACGGTAACCTTTCTCACTGAGCTCACGACCATGATTGCGGTGATAGAAGCAGATGGTCTGAAACATGAAAGGATCTGGCTTGCAGATGTTCTGGACGCCAAAGAGATGGATGCATTACGTACTGAAACTGAACGACTGCAAAAACAGGCAGGGAATCAGGATCTAATCTGGAAAATGGTCGGTATTGTTGCTGTGGTCATCTTCTTGCTGCTGTCTATAGCAATATAGAACGCGGCAATAGCCTGACCCTGGACAATAGACGATGTTAATTCACTGGTGCCACCTCCAGGCAAAGACTAAGGTAAGGATAGGTGTAAAGGCAAAGGGTCTTCTCTATGGCAATTCCCAGTGTGCGAACCATACCTCCCTGGCTAAGTAGCTCAATACTGGCGGGGCTGGTCTTTATTGCTTACTGGTTCATGCTTAATCCACCCGATAGCAGTAAACGACGCTATGAAATCCCTTACAGTGAATTTAAACAGTATCTCCAGCGCGGACAGGTAGCGTCGCTGGAACTTAGAGGCTATGAGATCTACGGCAGTTTGTCCGAGGCCTTGTCAATAGGTCCTGGTGACAAGACATCGCAATATTTTCGCAGCACCATTCCCGCTATGGGGGATGTATCCTTGCTGCCATTATTGGAGCAAGAGGCCGTAGTGGTTAAGGTCATACCGTCAGAGCGGACTGGTGGGTGGTGGAGCTTACTGGTGGCCATCTTGCCGTGGCTACTGTTCTTTGGCGTTTTTTACTGGATATTGCAGCGCAACTCTCGTCGTTTGGGGGGAGGCATGGGCGGTGATGGCGAACTACAAAAGTTCTTAAAAGGCGTTAATAAACCGGCTGAGGTTCCAGATGTGGATTTTGGCGCGGTCGCCGGACAGGAGAATGCCAAGCGTGAGGTCTCGGAATTGATCGAGTTTTTACGCAATCCAGAATTGTATCAACGTCTGGGTGCCGAACTACCGCGCGGAATCTTACTAATGGGTCCACCAGGTACGGGTAAGACCTTACTGGCCAGAGCCCTGGCAGGTGAGGCTGGGGTGCCATTTTATTCCATATCTGGTTCGGAGTTTATCGAGGTATTTGTCGGTGTGGGGGCCTCACGTGTGCGTCATCTGTTTGAGGCGGCGAAGAAGAACGCACCCAGTATTATCTTTATTGATGAGCTGGATAGCATAGGGCGTACCCGGGGTACCGGTTTGGGCGGGGGCCATGATGAGCGTGAACAGACCCTCAATCAGATCCTCGCAGAGATGGATGGCTTTGGTGGCCATGAGGCGGTTGTCGTCCTCGCTGCCACCAATCGCCCTGATGTATTGGACCCGGCCCTGTTAAGGCCGGGACGGTTCGACCGCCACGTCAGTCTGGACCTGCCTGATCAGTCGGATCGTATCGCCATACTAACGGTACACAGCAAGCAGATCCCCCTGAGCGAGGATGTTGAAATCCATGTGATCGCTGCAGGAACACCGGGTTTCTCCGGTGCGGATCTGAAGAATCTGGTTAACGAGGCTGCGGTACAGGCGGCTCGTGAACATAAGTCCGTGGTTGATATGAGTGACTTCGAGGAGGCCAGGGACAAATTGCTGCTGGGAACGGTGCGCACCCTGGCGATACGGCCGGAAGAGCATCACCGTCTGGCGGTGCATGAGGCCGGCCATACCTTGGCTGCGCATTTCCTACCCCATGCTGATCCCTTATATAAGGTGACTATCATCCCGCGGGGGCGTGCCCTGGGAGGTACCCATCAGTTACCGGAGGAGGAACGCCACACCCTGCCCGAGGAGTATCTGCAGGATCGATTGGCAGTATTGTTGGCCGGGCGTTGTGCGGAACAGGAGCTGCTGGGCAGTGTCAGTTCCGGCGCTGATGACGACATCCGTCAGGCCACCTCTCTGGCCAGGGCGATGGTGGGACGCTGGGGTATGTCTGAGGAGATTGGGCCGGTGGACCTCAGGGACAGCGAAGAGCATCCTTTTCTGGGACGCGAGATGGCTCAGCCCAGACGCCACTCCGAGGATTCTGCCCAGCGCCTGGATAAGGCGGTGCACCAGTTGTTACTACAGGCCGAAGGGCGGGCAGTAGGGGTGATCCACAAACAGCGCGAGGTTTTGTTAAATCTGATCACGGAACTGGAACAGAAAGAGACCCTGCATAATGATGAGATCGCCGCCGTACTGTCGCCAGCGCAACCGTTTACAGAGGCGAAGTAGCGTTAGTTATAGGGATTAAATATCCATTACCTGGCCAAATTCGGGTATATCCACCTGGGCGCGTCCTTGCTTGCGTAAGGCATCGGCCAGGGGATACATCGCCGACTCTTCACCATGGACCAGGGCGATGCGTGGGCGATTTTCAAATGCCCGATACCAATCCAACAGACCTTGCTGATCGGCATGGGCTGAGAGACCACCGATGGTATGGATATGGGCATTTACCTGCACCGTTTCACCCCAAAGGCGAATATGTCGGGCACCGTCCACCAGACTGCGGCCCAGGGTCCCTTTGGCCTGGAAACCGACGATCATCACATGATTTTGTCTACGCCAGATGTTGTGCTTGAGGTGGTGTTTGATGCGTCCACCAGTGCACATGCCACTGCCAGCGATGATGATGGCACCGGCCTTAAACTGATTGATCTTCATCGAGTCTATGCTGCTGCGCGTCATTTGCAGGTTAGGCAGTTCGAAAGGCGGCCCATGTTTTGACAGTCTATCCCTGGCCTGAAGGTTGTATAGGCCAACATGGTGGGAGTAGACCTCCGTGGCGCGGATAGCCATGGGACTGTCGAGAAATATTTGCCAATGATCCAGTTTCCAATCGTGCATGTACTGGCGGAAAATGTGTAACAGCTGCTGAGTACGCCCTACAGCAAAGGCCGGTATCAATACATTGCCGTGGGTTTCTCTGGCCAGTTGGAATACCTCGCCCATCTCCTCCCAGGTATTCTCCCAATCCCGGTGCAGTCTGTCTCCGTAGGTACTTTCCAATAACAACAGATCAGCATGCTTCAGTGTTGCTGGTGGTGGCAGGATCGGTGCACCGGCATGTCCCAGATCACCGCTGAATACCAGGGTGCGTTTTTTGCCGTTTTCCTCCAGTTCCAGCTCAACAATGGCAGAACCGAGGATATGACCGGCATCATGCAGTGTTAGCCAGACTCCCGGCAGGATCTGTTTGCGTGTCTGGTAAGGGTTAGGTGCAAACAGGGATAGGGTACTGCTGGCATCGGCTCGGGTATAGAGAGGCTCGATCGGTTCCAGACCTTTACGTTCTCGTTTACGGTTTTCCCACTCGGCATCTTTCTCCTGCAGGTAGCCGGCATCCTCTAACATAACCTGACAGAGTTCGGCGCTGGCAGGGTGTGTGTGTATGGGACCCTGATAACCCTGTTTAACCAATAGAGGTAAGCGACCTGAGTGATCCAGATGGGCGTGGCTCAACACCACCGCATCGATCTGTTGTAGGTCAAACGGGAAGGCATCCTGGTTATGTCGCTCATGTTGCCGACTGCCCTGTATTAGCCCGCAGTCGAGCAATAGATGCTTACCTCCCACACTGATGAAATAACAGGAGCCGGTAACCTCCCTGCACGCACCGAAAAATTGTATCTGCATATCAAGACTCGCTTATGGTCTAATAACAGTATAGAAAAACCGAACGTAGCAGAACATGCTCTACATCAACACATGATACTCATATGCCTATCAAGATATCCGAACATTATACCTTGGCCGACTCTGAAATAGAGATAAAGGCCATCCATGCACAGGGGGCCGGGGGACAGAATGTTAACAAGGTGGCCACAGCGGTGCATCTACGTTTTGATATCCTGGCCTCCTCTCTGCCCGAATTTTATAAGCAACGTCTGATGGCCTGTTCGGATCAACGTATAAGCAAAGACGGTATCCTTGTCGTCAAGGCACAACGTTATCGTAGCCAGGAGAAAAATCGGCAAGATGCCCTGGCTCGTTTAGAGGAAATTATTCGCAGTGCCGGCCAGACCGACAAGCTGCGAAAAGCCACCAAGCCGACGCGCAGTTCACAGCGCAAACGACTAGATTCCAAAGCCCTTCGTGGGCGTGTAAAACAATTGAGAAAAAGCAAACCTGGTCATGATGATTAAAATTGGGAGTTTATTGGTGTCCGAGGGAAATTCCGCTTTCGCCATCCATGGCTACGCGGGATCCGTACCCTGAAGGGCACTATGTCAATGTAAGTCAATGTAAAAAAAAGCCCCGCTGGTGCGAGGCTTTTAATTAATCAGAACAGTAAAACCGTTTGATTAAGAGCAGATAACGTTGGCTGCCTGAGGACCCTTAGGACCCGCTTCCACGTCGAAGGACACTTTCTGACCTTCGGCTAATGTACGAAAGCCTTCAGACTGGATCGCACGGAAATGAACGAATACGTCATCACCACCATCATCTTGAGCAATAAATCCGTAACCCTTTGACTCGTTGAACCACTTAACTGTACCTGTAGCCATTACACTTACCTTTAAACTATTAACATGGATGTAGTAACTGCAGGAGCAAAACGGACGGTTAAGGAGGTAACACGAAAGGAACGACCAAACACCGCTGCGGAACGCTGCAGCCAATTGAACTATACACTATTTCTTTACTTTGTCACTAATGATTTAGAAAAAAACAATGTGGCAACTCCCGTCTTTTAGCCGAAGAATGCGCGATTTAGCTACAATATCGCGACAAGATTGGCTATTCACATATTTCGGTTAACCATAGGTGCACAGATAGGCTGTTTCCGTTGCTACTTTTAATTGGAAGCTCTGGTTTGCCGCAACCACAAAACTTTCGCCACTGCTAAATGTTTCCCATTCTGAGCTGTCGGGTAACATCACCACCAGGGCACCGGAAACGACGGTCATGGTCTCTTTTTGTGAGGTACCGAACTCGTATTCTCCCGTGGCCATAACACCGACTGTGGCGGGCAGGGTGGCGGTTTGAAACGCGATGGATTTAACCTTACCGCCAAAATAGTCATTTACTTCAAACATGCGATTCTCCTGCTATTTTGTATAGAGTGCTAAAAGGATGCGGATTGTACGCAAAACTGGGCGCTGTGACAGCGAGAAATAACAATATCGCGACAAATTATACGGGTAATCAATGATGTGTTCGTATACAATATGCGCCCTGAAATAGCACACCGCCGCCGATCTATCTCCCTTAGTATCGCGTACAGACAACTCTCCCAGAGGCCTGAATATGTCCACAGAATCTGAAGATCTTCTTTTTTCCCAATTGGGATTAGCCGCGCCGGTCCTGCAGGCCGTGGAGGCGGTAGGCTATGAGAAGCCGTCGCCAATTCAGGCCGAAAGTATCCCACCTCTGCTAGCTGGACGTGATCTGCTGGGGCAGGCTCAGACTGGTACCGGCAAGACCGCAGCGTTTGCCCTGCCACTACTTAGCCGTTTGGATATGAAACTGGCCAAGCCACAATTGCTGGTGCTGACTCCGACCCGTGAATTGGCCTTACAGGTGGCTGAGGCTCTGCAGAGCTACGCCAAGTTCATGACCGGCTTCCATGTATTGCCCGTGTACGGCGGCCAGGGCATGACTCAGCAATTGCGCCAGCTGTCACGCGGTGTACAGGTGGTGGTGGGGACTCCCGGGCGTGTGCAGGATCATCTGCGTCGCGGGACCCTGAAACTGGAACATCTGAAGGCCCTAGT
Organism: Gammaproteobacteria bacterium; assembly: GCA_029883105.1. Classification (GTDB taxonomy): domain Bacteria; phylum Pseudomonadota; class Gammaproteobacteria; order Thiohalospirales; family Thiohalospiraceae; genus JABURT01. The sequence continues at coordinate 8,199 of JAOUJT010000040.1, read as the reverse complement.
ACTGGACGAGGCCGATGAGATGTTACGCATGGGCTTTATCGACGACGTGGAAACGATTCTCGCTTCGACACCCGCTACACGCCAGGTGGCCTTATTCTCTGCCACCATGCCTTCTGCCATCAAGCGTGTGGCCAGTAAGTATTTGAAAGACCCGGTCGAGATCAAGATAAAAACCAAGACTTCAACCGTTACAACCATCCATCAGCGTTATTGGCAGGTCAGCGGTGTACACAAGCTGGATGCACTGACCCGTATGCTGGAGGTGGAAACCTTTGATGCCATGATCATCTTTGTGCGTACCAAGACGGCGACGGTGGAGCTGGCACAAAAGCTGGAAGCCAGAGGTTATGCCAGTGCTGCGTTGAATGGTGATATGAACCAGGCCATGCGTGAACAGGCGGTGGAACGACTCAAGCGTGGCACACTGGATATCGTTGTGGCTACAGATGTGGCGGCACGTGGCCTGGATGTGGAGCGTATAAGCCATGTGGTGAACTATGATATCCCTCACGATACCGAGGCTTATGTACATCGTATTGGTCGTACCGGTCGTGCTGGCCGTAAAGGTGATGCGATATTGTTTGTTGCACCACGTGAGCGACGTATGCTGTTCTCCATCGAAAAGGCCACGGGTCAGAAGATCGAACAGATGCAACTGCCCAATCGTGAACAGATCTCTAACCACCGTGTTACCCAGTTCAAGCAACAATTGACCGACGCATTGGCATCACAGGAATTGGCATTCTTCGAAGAGATGATCGAAGGCTATCAGAGCGAACATAATATCGGCCTGGCAGAAGTGGCTGCCGGTCTGGCATATCTGTTGCAAAAAGATCGGCCTTTGGTTCCTGAATTTAAGGATACAAAGCCTGGTCACTCTGATGACCGCGGTGATCGTAATCAGCGCAGTGACCGAGGTGATCGCAGCGATCGTCCACGCCGTCATGAGAGTGGGCGGGATCAGGGGCGCGACCAGGGACCGATGGATTCATATCGTCTGGAAGTCGGACGTGACCATGGGGTTCAGCCGAAAAATATCGTTGGTGCGATCGCCAATGAAGCGGGCATTGAGAGTCGCTTTATTGGTGGCATCAAGATCCATGATGACTACAGCACCGTAGACTTACCTGAAAATCTTCCCGCCGATGTTCTGGCTAAACTACAGAAAACCTGGGTATGTGGACAGGCCTTACGTCTGAGCCGTATGGCGCAGGGTGGGAAGCAAGAGTTTCGTGGTAAAGCGAAGAAATTTGAAGGCAAGAAGGGTGTTAATAGAAAGCCTGGGGATAAGAAATTTGCTGAGAATAAGAGCAAACCCAAGTTAAAGATAAAGCCTAAGGAATAAGAAGTTATCGAGTAATGTAACCCTGTGCACATCCTATTGATGTGCACAGGGTATTAACTCACGGACTCATTTGTTGACGCCGCTGTATCTTTTTGTTTTTCTTGTTCAGTACATATACGACAGTTTTGCCCTTTGGATCAGAGCCTATTTCGGTATAGAAGTAATTAGGATGGCCGAATCGGAGAACGGTGATCGTGTCTTCATAGCGGTCGAACACATAGCGCCTTCCATGGCGACGTATTTTTGCATAAAACTCTTCAGGGGCCCTGGTCTTTCCATTAAATATGGATATAGTAGGAATCTCATGTTTCATTTTCTTGTCTTTTTTTGTCAGGCCAAAAACCACAGTTTCTCCTTTTGTTTCGGCACCGATACGAATTAGCCGGTACGCTGTTTCACCCACATCTAAACACTCTTTGTTCAAGCTACGATCATAAAAGCTATAGATACGACCATCTTGGTGTATTTCATACATGAGCATAGAACGTTCAGGTTTTTGCGCTGCCGTACTATAGGCGCCGAAGAGTAAGACCAGTGATAAAAGACTAATGAATCTTAATAATTTTCTGGCTAGGTAGTGCATGATGAGACTCCAACCTATATTTGGTTATTGGAGTCATACTTTAGTTTGGGAGTGCTACAGATATTATTAATATTATATGCAAGGAGATGATAGAAATACCCTCACTACAACACCCAAGGGCACCCGTACCCAAGGGCACATGTCCCTGTACAAAAAGGCCCGCATGTTGCGGGCCTTTTTGTCTATGCTAGTTTGTCGTCAGCCACATGATAACGAGGATCTTCCAGGACATTGACCTCTACCAGGTCTCCCGCCTTGGTTAACAGGTCCTGGCATTCGGCACTTAAATGCCTGAGATGCAAAGTTTTGCCTGCATCGAGATATTTTTCTGCCAGATTATCGATGGCTTCAATGGCGGAGTGATCTGCAACACGTGAGTTTTGAAATTCGATGACGATATCATCAGGATCGTCATCGATAGTAAATAGTTCGATGAAGTTTTTCACTGAGCCAAAGAACAGAACGCCATTCAATTCATAGACCTTGGAACCATTATCAGCCACATAGGCCTTAACGTTAATATGTTTGGCATGCTCCCAGGCAAAGGCGAGCGCGGAGACGATGACGCCGACTACTACCGCGACGGCCAGATCGGTAAATACGGTTACCGCTGATACCAGGATAAGCACAAAGGCATCCATACGCGGTATCTTTCCCATGATGCGCAGACTGGACCATTCAAAGGTACCAATGACGACGATGAACATAACCCCAACCAGGGCGGCCATGGGGATACTCTCGATGAGATCAGAGGCAAATAGGATAAAGGCCAGTAGGAACAAAGCTGCAGAGATGCCGGATAGACGTTGCCGTCCGCCGGAATTTACATTAATCATGCTCTGTCCAATCATGGCACAACCGCCCATGCCACCAAACATACCGGTGGCAGTATTGGCGATGCCCTGACCGATGCACTCACGATTTCCGCGGCCACGGGTATTGGTTACATCATCGATGAGGGTCAGGGTGAGTAGTGACTCGATAAGACCTACTGCGGCGAGGATAAAGGCATAGGGCAGGATGATCATCAGGGTGTCCAGATTCAATGGCACACTAGGTATGTGGAAACTGGGTAGTCCGCCTTCAATCGAAGCCAGGTCGCCGACAGTATTGGTATCCAGATTAAAACCGATAACGATGAGGCTGACGGTAATGATCGCGGCCAGGGAAGATGGAATGATTTTAGTAAATCGTGGTAGATAGTGGATGATCGCCATGGTCAGCAGGATCAGGCCAGAGAACAGCCATAGTGCCTCACCACTCATCCATTGTTTGATGCCACCCTCAGCAGGGATCTGGAAGTGCTGGATCTGGGCCAGGAAGATGACAATCGCCAAGCCATTTACAAAACCCAGCATCACCGGATAGGGCACCATGCGGATATATTTGCCCAGTTTCAGTAGCCCGGCTGAGATCTGGATCAGGCCGGTGAGCACCACCGCTGCGAATAGATACTCTACACCGTGTTGTGCCACCAGGGCGACCATAACCACGGCCATGGCACCTGTCGCACCGGAGATCATGCCAGGACGACCGCCAAAGATAGAGGCCAGCAGACCTACCATAAAGGCAGCGTAGAGACCGACCAGCGGGTCTACACCGGCGACGAAGGCAAAGGCCACTGCTTCGGGAACCAGCGCCAGTGCGACGGTGAGACCGGATAGTAGCTCGTTTTGAAAACAAGCTCGGTTCGAGCAACCCAATTGAAACATGACATAGACCCCGTGTTGGCACTGAATGACGAAACCGGTGATCTTATCAGAATGAGTCAAAAAATGACATGAACGACGGTGTATGCTTATTACTGACAGGGAAAAGCGACAGATAAAGAAACGCAGTTTTCAGCATTGCAGAGCAGTTTGCCGAGAAGAGTTATGAAGGACTTTGTACATACAGCAATTTGGCTTTGCAGGTTTTGCACAAATAGTGGCGCTTATTGTTTTGGATGTTGTTATGCCGACGAGTAGAAATCTCATATTCACTGCATTGGCAGCGATAGGTGTGGCGTCTTTCTCGGCGATGAGGAATGCCAGTTAAATCATAATTGCATGTGCGTTCTGCTTTTGCTCCTAAGGCATGCATGACAGCTTTCCATTCATAACCGTGCGGTTTAATGCTGTTGAGACCATAAAGCATGTCAGTGACATAGTGAGACACTTCATGCGGAACGGTGCTTTGCAAACTGTCTTCAAAAAATTTAGCGAAGATATGTGGGTTGTAGTAAATACTTCGGCCACGCCAGTCTCGCCGATACATACCAGCCTTCAAGCCTCCAAGATTAAAATGTACCGGAATCATCTTAAGTTTTGTGTCATAGATGCTGGATGCAATATCTATATATTCGTTAGTACGCAGAATAATCTGTGTTTGTTCCTTGTCTGATAGCGGCTTGGAAGGCATGATGTTTCTAATCGTAAGTATCGTGTTACAGATTGTAATGTCACCATTGATTAAATACAAATACAGCTGAATCAGACAATGAAAATTATCGTATTATCCGATGTGCACGGAAACCTTCCCGCACTGGAAGTTGTACTTAACGAAGTTGAGAGACGTGCGCCGGATATGCTGGTAGTGAATGGCGATCTGGTTAATCGTGGGCCCAATAGTTTGGCCTGTCTGCAATTGCTGCAAGAACAATCCTGTATGGTCCACTTCGTACGCGGCAATCATGAGTCCTTTACCCTGGAGGCACAGCAGCAGCGGCTGGATAAGCAAGATAATTTATATTCACTGCATCAGTTTGCACAATGGACCGCTAGCCAGTTGGGTGACGAGGCGTTAAAGTTTATATCCAGTTGGCAGAAAAATATTGACATATCTGAACTGGATGGCGGTAGCTCTTTTCATATAACCCATGGTTCGAGGTTGGGTGAGCGTGATGGTATAAGTGCGACCACACCTGATAACAGATTGATGGATAAGCTTGGGAGTCATCGGGATCTGTTTGTCGCCTCACATACGCATAAAGCGATGATGAAGGTGTTTCAGGGACGTATCATCGTAAATACCGGTTCAGTGGGACAGCCTCTGGATGATGATGAACGGGCATCGTTTGCTGAGTTCACCTACTCGGCGACAGGTTGGCATGTGGAACCGATACGGCTTGCCTATGATCGGCAGCGAGCATTGCAGGATTATTCTACCAGTGGTTTTATTTCTCAGGCCGGTCCTATGCCGGTTTTGATCTATTGTGAGCACCGTCTTAGTACGATGTGTGTGGGTCCGATGATGAATCAGTATTATAAGGCGATTGAGTCTGGTTCGATAAGGCTTAATGATGCAGTGCAAGAATTTCTTCAGAACAGTGGATTGACAGACAAACTAAAAGACTGGGATATAGATTATCGTTCGATATTTGAATAAGTTTTACCAGGACCACAAAACGTCGATAACCGGATAGAGTTGAACATTGCGCTGGTCATTATCCTGGCCATCTATATATTTATAACCGACAAGTACTCGGCTGTTGTTCTGCCACTGGTAAAAAAACAGGGCTTCGGACTTCCACGCATACATTCCGTCGGTATTCGTCAAGTAGGCATATTCTAAATCTGCAGTATAGCCCCAGTTTTCACTGAAAAGACCATTAAGATCAATGCCGGTATTAATACTAAATATCTGTTCGTTATTATTGTTTTGACTATATATAGGGTACGGGTAGAAAGTTGTGGTGGTAAAATTCGAAGTCCGTCCGTGAGAACTTTGCATATTAAAACCGATGGCCGGAGTTAATATAAATGCATTGGAATAGCGTTTACTTAAAGATAAACGGTTATTAACGCTAAGCCCACTAGTGGTATGACTTAGAGCGAGTCTGGGAGGCGAGTACGTAGTCTGATCAAGTAGTAGTGGGGTACTGATATGATGAGTACTGTAGAGTTTCCATTCGATATCATTTGTCCATGTCTTGCGCAGACTTAGGGTGCTATAGGAGGGTGAATCTGCGGACGGGCTGTTAAAGTCAGAAAGATTATTGATGGAGTGATTTTGAATGCTGAGCGTAATATTGGTCAGGTTTGAGGACCCAGACAAAGTTGTCCCTGCCTCTACCACCTCATAGTCGGAGGCCAGAGCGGCTGGGGAAAAGCATATACTGACAAATAACAGTGCTTTCTTCATAACCCGGAGGATAAGATTTGACCAAGGAACTGTTAAATATACCACAACAATCAGATTCTGTTGTTTTTATGCTTAATTTAATTATTTCAGTATATAATAATTCACATTTTATCTGATTGCTTTTGAACATATATCCATGGGTAAGCTTATGAAACATGAAAGAAAAACAAAAACATTGATAATTATCCATACGGCTATGCTGATGGGTATCCTGCTTTTTTCCACAAGCCTGAAGGCTGATCTTCAGCGAGACATGCTGAGTTTCGAGCAGCGATATATTCCCCTTCTGTTGTTGACCGCCCAATCGGACGCTCAGTCCGTCGTTGCCTCGGAAAAATTAATAATTCAATGGAATGAGTTTAAACAACAACATGCCTACGGCCATCAGGATGACAGTTTATGGGGGTTTGATCTGGAGAGCATCGAGAGACAAATCCTCAACGCCCAGCGGCTTATTCAGGCGGGTCATTTTAAACTGGCTTATACACAACTAGTGAAAGTACGTACTCGCTTTATTGCCATGCGCGAACGTCACAATATCCCGTTTTATATTGATGAATTGAGTCGTTTCGACTCGCCGTTGCAGGTGTTACTGGCTAAATTTCGACTCAATCAAGCTGACGATGTCTATGTGGAAATATCACAGGCAAGGACTGCCTGGCAAAGTCTGATGCAGACCGAAATCAACTTTAATGACTATGATCTGACCTTGCAACAGATGGAGTATTTGCATCACGGCCTGCTAAAGGGTGAGCGGACGCTGGCGTCGATGCAAGAACACTTTATTGCCGCCGATTACGGTAAGCTTGAAGAATTGGCTATACAGATGCAGGATCTGTATAGCCAGACCTATGCGATCTTTGGCGCGGATTAAATTAGTGCAGTTTCACTTGTGGATCGATACCCTTGCGTAAGAAGTGCAATAGGCTAATCAGGATCGCCCGTGGCCAACCATACAGAGCCGCCTGATGCATTTTATACAACGACAAATAGACAAAGCGTGCGATATAACCGGAGACAAAGTAACTACCACTTAGGTTACCCATCAAACTGCCTACTGTACTGTAACGTCCCATCGCAATTAATGAGCCGTAGTCGTGGTACTGATAATCTAGTAATGGCTTATTGTGTAAACGGCGCTTGAGGTTTTTTACCAGCAGTGAGGCCTGTTGGTGAGCCGACTGGGCGCGCGGCGGTACAAAGCGTTCACCACTATCGTCCATAGGGCAGGCTGCACAGTCACCAAAGGCAAAGATCTTTTCATCGTTGCTGGTTTGCAAGTTTTTCTGCACTACCAATTGGTTAATACTATTGGTCTCCAGACCTTCCAGTTCCTTGACAAATTCTGGAGCCTTGATGCCTGCGGCCCAGACCTTAAAGCTGGCGGCAATAAACTGACCGCTGGATGTCATGACGCCTTGTTCGGTAACTTCGATAACACGTTCGTTGACATGTACGGTGACGTCCAGTTTTGCCAATTCCGCCAATGCAGCATTTGAGATCTTTTCTGGCAGGACAGGGAGGATACGTGGACCTGCCTCGATAATATGAATATGAATATGTTCGGAAGGATTAATGGTATCCAAACCATAGGCAGACAACTGGCGGGTAACATGATGCAGTTGTGCCGCCAGTTCAACTCCCGTGGCACCTGCACCGATAATCACCACATCCAGTTGGCCACTGGCGATGGGTTTATCACAGGTATGGGCTTGCAACATGGAGTTGAGCATCTTTTGCTGGAAACGTTCGGCTTGCTCGGTACTATCAAGAAACAGACAATGTTCTTTTACGCCGGTTATGCCAAAGTCATTGCTTATGCTACCAACTGCAATGATCAAGCTATCGTAGCGGAAGCGACGCTCGCGAATAATCATCTCACCACTGCTGTTATAGGTGGGTGCTAGGAGTACTTCCTGTTTATCACGATCCAGTCCGCACATACGGCCTAGACGGTAGCGGAAGTGGTGCCAGCGTGCCTGGGCCAGGTATTCCAGTTCATCTTCACTGGAGTCCAGAGTGCCTGCGGCGACCTCATGAAGTAAGGGTTTCCAGATATGGGTTCGTGACTTATCGATTAAAGTAATGTCGGCCTTGGCGGATTTCCCCAGGCAGTTTCCCAGCTTGGTCGCCAGTTCCAGGCCACCGG
>JAOUJT010000360.1 GCA_029883105.1 Gammaproteobacteria bacterium | reverse complement strand
CGATAATAATTTGATGTGTGTCGCTCATGTTACCAACCAGCCATAAAGACATTTGCTAATTAGTATATCCTTATATGTGCAGAAAAACAGCCACGGCCTAGTTTCTGATCTCTTCGATGTAGCTGCGAACTATGGGTGTTTGGACATAGATCTTGCGGCCGTTCTCTGTGGCCCAGAAGTAATAATATCCCTTGGCGGGTTCAGTGGTGACCTTACCATCCAGTATGGTCCAGCTTTTCAGATGATTGCCTTCGGCGAAGGTGACCCGGTAATCACCTTCCAGCCAGGTAACACCCAGACGTGATAGCTTGTTTTGTTGTTCCTCAGAACAGGCGGATAGCAACAGGGCAGCGGCCAGAAATAGTAATACAGACAGAAATTTATTCATGTGGTAACTCCATAAGAAGTGTGTAGATGAAAAATATGGCAAATAATCCTAAACGTGCAGTGCGATATGATGAGTGCTTACTTTAGACCCAGCGGATCATTGGCACTGATGGTGTCACGAAACGGTTTATTGCGATCGATGTTGGTGAGCTGGTAGACCATACCAATCCAGTTATTGATTACCGCTTCTGCGGTGTCGTGCCAGGTATTGTCCAGACAGGCCGAGATTAGGGCCTCAGGAAATTCAGCTAAGGCTGTTCCATCTTTCATCGAGTCTATGACGTCTTGTTGATGCTCAGACAATATCGCTTCGGTTTGCAGACTGAAGTAGTGTTGGGGGAAAGGGGGATAGTCTTGCCGTTGCCCCCTGGCGAAAAGTGTGACCTCACGCTTGTATTCTTTTAACAGGCTGATGATGTCGTATTCTGGGTGGCCTTGAAAGAAGACGATACGAAACAGATCCTCACTAACGGCCAGATGCACATCGGCCTCAGGGCTCTCTACCAATACATGCAGGCCAGCCTGTTCAAATTGTTCACGATCGATTTGATTAAAGCGTGAGTGTGGTACATCAAAACGGGTATTCACCCCGGCAACCAGAGGATGTTTTCGATCGACCAGACGATGGGAATAGACGCCCCAACGTTTTTCTCCCAGATGACGACGTTTCATCTGGTAACGGAATTCCATCACCGCATGCGTGGCGAGACAGGAACAGAGGGTAGAAGTGACATGTTCATAGGCCCAGTCGATCACTTCATTCAGGGGTTGCCAGAATGGCTGTGCAGAAAGTTCGGTGCCCGTGACATTGGCACCGGTTATGATCAGAGCATCCAGGCCGTGCTTTTTTATATCATCGAAGCTTTCATAATATTGATCTACATGCTCCTTGCCTTGCGGACCTCTTTGTAGCTCGTCAAGGGTAAAGGGGTGGATGTAGAACTGGGCGATTTGATTGCTCTCACCAATCAGACGAAAGAACTGACGCTCGGTGGCTTCAAGGGCAGAATCCGGCATCATATTGAGCAGTCCGATGTGTAGCTCCCGAATCTCCTGTTGTAAGGCAAAATCCTTAGGCAGGATGGTTTCACCTTCCTCTCTCAGGCGGTCAAAGGTGGGAAGATCTGTATTGGCGACCAAAGGCATAATGATTAGTGACCTTGTTTATGACTGTCTGGCGATGGCGGATTCTATCAGTCTGATAAATCCTTCGGCACTTTGTACCTGCCAAAGCTCTTTGGTGGTAACAGTGTATCCATATCGATCCGCGATTGCATCATAGCGGGGGATACGCGAAGTAAACAGGCGCGGGAACATCCAACGCACAAATTCATCCGGGTTGATCATCGCGACATAGGCCAGATGGCTTTCCTGCATGTAGGTGGCCAGTTGTTCTTGCAGAAAACTTTCGCGGTAGTACAGTGGTTTTGGGTCGGTCTCGGCACGTTGGATGAGCTCTTTCTCCTCCTTGTCACTGGCCTTGATGTAAAGCACGAGTGTGTGTTCTGCCAGCAGCTCCAGGGTCTCCTCGTCATCCAGCTCACAGACACTACCTCCAGCATCATTGAGGAAGTGTTGGTAACCGTAGATATCATGGGACTTGCCGATAAAGTCGGGCACGTCGCGCATGGCAGAAATCTCAGCCTGCAGATGCAGTTGTTGACGATGTTTAAATTCGGCCAGAGAGAGACCTCCCAATTCGGGATTGCCCAGCTTGCCAAGGAAACTGGACACCGGCGACAGATTATCGACGGTAATGTTGTTAATGACCTGGATGGAATCGGTGCGCAGCAGATCACGCAAGAACGGAATCTGCATAGCCTGGGCTTTTATATTATCAAGAATGGCTTCGTCCAGGTATCGGGTACCGATACGGTAGTCGCCAGAGTAATGGAACCAGCCACCACGACGCAGCATATTGGCTAGATGGGTCTTGCCGACACCGGACATGCCTAACAGGGTGATGGATTTATGGTTCCAGTTACGGAACTGCTCGACGGAAAGCTTCACCTTAAATACTCCACAGACAGGAGGGGCTTAGTCTAA
>JAOUJT010000025.1 GCA_029883105.1 Gammaproteobacteria bacterium | reverse complement strand
CAACTTGGTAAAGACTGCAGGCTTGCCAGTCATGTAACCTTGTATCACGGAATAAGCATCGGGGCACGGGCCATCATTCATAGTGGTGTTGTTATTGGTAGTGATGGTTTCGGCTTTGCAAATGATAAGGGAAAATGGATCAAAATCCCTCAAATTGGTGGCGTCTCTATTGGCGATGATGTAGAAATAGGCGCAAATAGCACGATAGACCGTGGTGCTTTGGACGATACGCGGATTGGGAATGGTGTTAAAATGGACAACCAGATCCAGATAGCCCACAACGTACAGATAGGTGATCACACCGCGATAGCAGGCTGTGTGGGTATTGCAGGGAGTGCCAAAATAGGCCGCCATTGCGGTATAGGTGGTGGTGCAGGCATACTGGGTCACCTGGAAATTACAGATGGGGTGCAGGTGACGGCCATGTCCCTGGTTACCAAGTCCATTAAACAAGCCGGTATCTACTCATCCGGGACATCGGTTGAACCATCGAAATTATGGCACAGAAATTATGCACGCTTTGGGCAATTAGACGAAATGGCTCGGCGACTCAAAGTACTAGAACAAAGACTCGAAAAGAATAAGGAGTAGATCGTTGGATACGATGGATATTTATGAAGTGATGCGACACCTTCCGCATCGCTATCCCTTCCTGTTGGTTGATAAGGTCGAGGAGATTAGAAAGGGTGAATACCTGCGGGCAATTAAGAATGTTTCTTATAACGAGCCCTATTTTACCGGTCATTTTCCTCATCGTCCGGTAATGCCGGGTGTGTTGATCCTGGAAGCGCTGGCCCAGGCTACAGGTATTCTTGCTTTTGTTACCACCGACAGCAAACCCACAGAGAAATCCCTGTACTATTTTGTTGGTATCGATAAGGCCCGCTTCAAACAGCCTGTAATCCCAGGGGACCAACTGGTACTGGAGGTTGAGGTATTACAGACCAAGCGTGGTGTGTGGCGCTTTGATGGTAAGGCCTCTGTCGATGGCAAGGTTGTCGCCTCTGCCATTCTGATGTGTGCCGAAAGAGAGGTTGAATGAGCATAGATCCGAGCGCTGTTATAGATCCTGGCGCAAAGATTGCTGAGAATGTCTCCATTGGTCCCTTTTCTGTCATCGGTGCCGATGTAGAGATAGGCGAGGGGACCTGGATAGGTCCCCATGTGGTGATTCAGGGGCCGACCCGTATTGGTCGTGAAAACAAGTTGTTCCAGTTTTCATCCATCGGTGAAGTACCGCAGGACAAGAAATTCCACGGCGAAAATAGCCTGCTGGTGATCGGTGACCGCAACGTTGTGCGTGAATTCTGCACCATCAATCGTGGTACTGAAGATGGTGGCGGCACTACTCGTATTGGCGATGATAACTGGATCATGGCCTATGTCCATATCGCCCATGATTGCCAGATCGGAGACAATACGACCTTCGCCAATAACGCCACATTGGCCGGTCATGTAAATATTGGTGACCACGCTATATTGGGCGGCTTTACTCTGGTACACCAGTTTACCTCGATCGGTGCACATGCCTTTACCGGAATGGGCAGCGCCATCAGCAAGGATGTACCTCCCTATGTGATGGTATCTGGTAGTCCTGCTGCACCCTATGGTTTGAACAGTGAAGGTTTGAAACGCCGGGGTTTTGATTCCGAGGTACGTAGTGCCATTAAGCAGGCCTACAAATTGCTCTATCGATCGAACAAAACAACAGATGAGGCGGTCGCTGCCATGAGTGAGCTGTGTGCAAAGTATCTTGAGGTTGAGGCCTTTGCTGATTTTCTTAAATCTTCCCGGCGCGGTATCCTACGCTAATCAAGCTGTTAGCATCTCCAGGGCGAGGCGAGCCAGGTTCTCAGAACCACCGCCTTCGCCAAGTCTCCTCTTCACCTCGGCTAGTTTCTCTCTCATAGTTGCTGCATAGTCTGCATCATCCAGAATATGCCCGATCTCTCTGGACAGTGCTTCGGGTGTGGCTGCATTTTGCACATACTCCTTTGCGACCTCTTCCCCGGCAACGATGTTGGCCAGACCGATATGCGGGATCTTGATCATGTGTTCAACGATGATCCAGGTCAGCCAGGCTACCTTGTAGGTGATGGCCATTGGAATCCCCAGCATCGCGATCTCCAGGGTCGCGGTACCGGAGGCGGTCATGATTGCATCACAGGTCTGCGCTACATCGTAGCTTTGTCCTTCGACAGTTATGACCTCGACATCCACGGCGTCCAGGCAGGGCTGGATCATCTCCGGCTTCAGGCTCGAAGCGACCGGCAGGATAAACTGTAGCTCGGGGTGGGACTGTTTGAGTTGTTTGGCTGCTTTGAGCATGATCGGCAACAGGCGCTTTACCTCACCACGGCGGCTGCCGGGAAAGAGGCCCACGGTACGTCTACTGGCATCAAGACCGAAGTGCTGTTGGGCGGCCTCCTTGCTCATCGTGGTGCGTACCTCATCCACCAGTGGGTGGCCCACATAGCGAACCGGGATCTGAAAGCGCTCATAGAACTCGGTCTCAAAGGGGAATATCACTGCCATCATATCGATGCGTTCGCCGATCTTTTTTACTCGTCCCTGACGCCAGGCCCAGACCTGTGGGCTGACATAGAACAAAACCTTAACTCCGCACGCTTTGGCTGTCTCTGCCAGGCGCAGATTAAAGCCGGGATAATCGATCAGCACCAACAGATCCGGCTTATCATCACGTACCATTTGTTTCATGTGCGAGAGTACGCCAGAGAGTTTGCGGTAATTCAATAGCGGTTCAATCAGACCCATGACCGCCAGCTCGGCGGCATCGTGTACCGCCTCGACACCGGCGGCCTGCATCCTTGCCCCGGCAATACCGTAAAAGTTCAGATCGGGATTGATGGCAAGTGCTGATTTGACAAAATTGGCCGCATGCAGATCGCCGGAGGCCTCTCCGGCGACGATCATGATGCGTTTAGCAGTGTGGAGCTTGTTACTCACCCATAACCCCGCGAATGACATCCAGTACCGTGTTGACCTGATCCTCACTCAGCTCCGGGAAGATAGGTAGCGACATGCAATTGGCGGCGATATCATCGCTGACCGGCATCTCTACTCCTTGGGTACTGGCTTCAAAGGCCTTTTGCTTATGTAAGGGAATAGGGTAATAAACGGCGCAGCCGATACTGGCATCCTGCAGGGCCTTCATAATCTCATCACGACGCTCGGAAATGAGGGTGTACTGATGGTAGACGTGGGTGCCCTTGCCATCCTCATGCGGAGGCGTGGTGCCATTTATGGCTGCCAGACCAGCGCTGTACTGATGTGCCGCACGACGACGATTCTGGTTGTACTTGGCAATGTGTTTGATCTTGGCGCGCAGAACCACCGCCTGGATCTCATCCAGACGGCTGTTGTAGCCGATGATGTCATGGTGGTATCGCACACTGGAACCATGGTTACGTAATTGCAAAAGTGTCGCGGCAATATCATCGTCATTGGTAGTGACCATGCCGCCATCGCCATAACAGCCGAGATTCTTACTGGGGAAAAAACTGTGACAACCGACAATGCCAATACCGCCAGTCATCTTGCCGTTTACATCGGCACCAAAGGACTGCGCACAGTCTTCAATCACCTTAAGCTTGTTTTTCTCTGCAATGGCCATAATCGCTGACATGTCTGCAGGCTGACCGAAGATGTGCACAGGCAGGATAGCCCTGGTTTTGTCAGTAATCGCCGCCTCAATCTTGCTTGGGTCAATGTTATAGGTGTCAGGTTCCACATCGACAAAGACCGGAACGGCACCCACATAGACGATAGCCTCCGCTGTGGCGATAAAGGTAAACGGGGTGGTGATCACCTCATCACCTTCACCGATACCGGCCGCCAGCAGGGCCAGATGCAGGGCATCGGTACCGTTGGCACAGGTTATCGCATGTTTGACGCCCAGATAGTCGGCCGCCTCTTTTTCAAAGGCATGCACATTGGGACCGAGGATATAGGCGGTATTTTCCAGGGTCTCCTGGATGCCGGCATCGATCTCGGCCTTAAGGGTGTGGTACTGACCTTTGAGGTCAACCATTGGGATGCTCATAGTATTAATCCTTGTTTCGAATTTGTTTCGTTGTAGATACTGGTGTTATGACTGCAGGCTCAACAGGCGGGTGATCTCCATCGCGGTTTCCAGCGCACGTTTGCCCGCTTCACCACTGACCACCGGGTTAGTGCCATTCTTGATTGCCATGATGAAGGACTCGATTTCACTCAACAGGGCATCACCGGCATCAAATACCTGTTCATGAGAATCGATTTCGGCTACGCCGGGGAACATCTCACCGTCGCCTTTTTTGTGCACGCCGAGTTTTTTGTTGCCGAAGTCGACGCTGATGTAGGCATCGTGTTGGAACAGACGCATCTTGCGTTCGCTCTTCATGCCAGCGCGGCTGGCGGTGACGTTGGCCACACAACCGTTTTCAAACTCCAGGCGGGCGTTGGCGATATCGATGTCCTTGGACAGTACCGCGACCCCCTTGGCCTGGATGTTCTTCACCGGAGAGTTGACCAGATCGAGAATGATGTCGATGTCGTGGATCATCAGATCCAGGATCACACTCACATCTGCACCGCGGGGGTTAAAGGGAGCAATACGCTGGGATTCGATAAATAGCGGCGTGGCCATTACCTCATCCAGAGCGAGGATGGCGGGATTGAAACGCTCCAGATGTCCGATCTGAAACACCAGTTTGTTATCTGTAGCGATCTTTACCAGCTCTTCCGCCTGTTCGACGGTGGCGGTGATGGGTTTTTCCAATAACACGTGGATGCCATTTTCCAGAAACTGCTTGGCGACCTCATAATGCAACTGGGTGGGAACGACGATGCTGACCGCGTCCACCTTGCCAAACAGCTGGCTATGGTCAGTGAAGGCTTCCACGCCCAGTTTGGTGGCAATCTCGCTGGCGGTATCCGCACTGGCGTCACACACGGCTACCAGCTCGGCATCGGTCAGAGATGCATACTTATCGGCGTGGAACTTACCCAGATAGCCGACGCCTACCACTGCTGTGCGAATCTTGCTCATGATGTTCCTTGGATACTCTATTGGAAGATGTCTTTATCTGTATGGCGTGTCAAAATGACCGCAATAAAACGAGGGCAAATGATCGCATTTAGCCCCACTTAAATCAATCCAGACAGGCGCTTTAGGCCTGGAGAATTAATAAAGTGTGGACAAATTGAGAGACACAATACAACAGAATGGGTTCGAATTTGGTGAACAGCCAAGGTTGGTGGCTGGTGTGGACGAAGTCGGACGGGGTCCTCTGGCTGGTGCGGTAGTCGCCGCTGCAGTGATCCTCGACCCGGCCCGGCCTATAGAGGGGCTGACGGATTCGAAAAAGCTCAGCGAAAGGCGACGCGAGATCCTGTTTGTTGAGATCAAGGAGAAAGCCCTGGCCTACGCCATAGGCCGGGCCGAGGTGGAGGAGATCGATGATATCAATATCCTTCAGGCCTCATTGCTGGCCATGAAGCGAGCGGTAGAGGCGTTGGACCCGATCCCCGAGCATGCCCTGGTGGACGGGAATAAACTGCCCTCACTGCCCTGTTCCGCAGAGGCCATCATTAAAGGTGACCTCACTGAGCCCTGTATCTCTGCCGCCTCGATCATCGCCAAGGTGACGCGGGATCGGGAAATGGTAGAGATGGACAAGAAATATCCCGGCTATGGTCTGGCCAAACACAAGGGCTATCCGAGCAAGGCGCATATGGCGGCACTGCAGGAGCTGGGGGTGACGGAGATACATCGTAGGACCTTTGGTCCGGTGAGGAGGTTGCTGGAGGAAGGATGACAGGCCTGTCGCAGAGCTTAATTAAGTATGTTCGATACCCATTGCTATTGTTGACGATTACCTATGTTTACTTTATTTGGGATATCTACTCTTATGCAATACAAACTACCGAGCGTAAGGCCGATGTAGCTATCGTTATGGGGGCATCACTTTGGGGTAAGAAGCCCTCTCCGGTATTTAGAGAGCGGATCCATCACGCGATCTCGCTGTATAAGGAGAACAAGGTAGGGGCAGTTATTTTTACCGGGGGTGGAAGTTATGGTGGAGGTATTACTGAGTCAGAGTCAGCGCAACATTATGCGATGCAGTTTGGTGTTTCAGCTGCCGACATCTATATAGATACCTTATCTTCCAGCTCGTATGAAAATTTATTAGAAGCGAAAAAGATTATGCAGCAAGAAGGATACTCTGATGCAATCATTGTCAGTGATCCATTACATATGAAACGTATAATGAGTACGGCAAAGATGTTAGCCATGCAGTCTTATCCATCACCAACGCCATCTAGCAGATATCAAGGCATTAACAGTCAGTTACTCTTTCTGCTTCAGGAAGGTCTATATTACCCGGCTTACCTGCTGTTATATTCCTGAGTGAATATATGACAGTGATCTGGATTATATACGGAGTTAAGAAGTTTGTTTTTTCATTACGATAACGATTAGGTAATGTTTATGGTCACTCAGTTTAAAGATCATTTTTCCGGGCATACAGAGGAGTATGACTCATACCGTCCTGCCTATCCGCAGGAACTGTTTTCCTAACTGGCGACATTAACCGACCATCATGAGTTGGCGTGGAACTGCGCAACGGGCAGGCGGCTGGTGCGTTGGTAGTTCATTTCCAGCAAGTGATCGCTACCGATGCCAGTATAGAACAGGTGAGGCAAGCGACCATGATAGAGGGGCTAGAATTTTGTTGTGCCCCGGCGGAAGAATCTTCGTTCGCCAACCATTCGGTAGATCTGGTGACGGTTGCCCAGGCCCTACACTGGTTTGATCTGCCGGCCTTCGCTGATGAAGTAGATCGTGTATTAGTCGGCGATGGCGTGTTGGCGGTGTGGACTTGTGGACTTGTGGACTTGTGGACTGATGCAGCTACGCGATGATATCGATGCTCTGATATTGACGTGTTATAAGGATCTATTGGGGAGGTATTGGCCGTTTGAACGCAGGATGATGGAGAACGGATATGCCGATGTAAAGTTCCCCTTTAACGAAATAGAAGTGCCGGATTTTGCGATGACACTGCAATGGAATATCGAACAGTTTGTGGGGTATCGGAATACCTGGTCTGCGGTAAAGCGCTATGAGCAAAGTATGGAAAAAAAATCCCGTACAGGTATAGCTGCCAGAGCTTAGGGCATTATGGGGGATGTATCGCAGCGCTATTTGGTGACATGGCCATTCAGTCTGCGTGTTGGGCGAAAGCAATAAACTAATAAACCATACCTGCTAACCGTCAATCTTCTGGCATCTCAATATCTTAGTCCAGATACCTTTCCTGCCACTGAAGATAGAGCTCATGAACGTAAGCATTGTAATCTTCTTTACTGTGGAAGCGTTTAGGATCTATAGCATCGTATTGGTATATATTTGCACGGTTGTTTTGAGATCTAATGATGCGCCCGAAGGTCTGAATCAAGGTATAGGGGTTGCGCCACTCGAAGGTGTCCTGGGCCTCGTAGTGCAAAAATACCGGTAGGATAGGGATTCCAGTTTTAAGAGAAATATCAAAGGCTCCATAGCGAAAAGATTCAAAGATGCGTCTTCCTTTACAACCTCCCTCTGGATAGATAACGATGTTCTTTCCCTCTTCCAGCGCATCGATAATCTGTTTGCTGGCATTACGGCGCGACTCTCTTGATTCTCTTTGAACGTATAAGGTACCTGCGGCAACGGTGATGCGACCTGCCCACCACCAATCTGCCACTTCAGCCTTGGCCAGAGAGTGAACGGGAAAGGTCGCGGGTATTCCCACGTCTTCGAACGATGATGGGTGGTTAGCTATGAGGATATATTGTTTTGGAATAGGGAGGTGATTCTTTTCATGCAGCTTTAGATCTACCCCCAGAGCACAGACAAAGGCCTTGCACCAATAACGAAACAGAGGAAAGTAGAAAAGGCTGGTGAGTCGACGAGGGAGATAGGAAAATGTGTAAAGTAAAAGTGTTATCGAGCTGAGCTCCAGCCATGACAGGCTTACCCAAATTACACGAATGAGAGTCTTTAATATCATATATACACCCTTGTTTTATATTTAACGTATAGCAGATGGCAGATAGAACGTCATGTTTTAAACGGTGTCTCTTCTCTTTACTTCTTTTTGATACTTAAGCTTAATAGAGTTCTGTTTGGTTAAACGGTTATAACTCCCTCGTTACAAACGAGAAGCTAGAGGTATTGCATTAATTTTTCTGGAATATGCATTTCGTTTAAGGCCGTCATGTAAACCTTGCGCGAAAAGGATAATGCCTATTTTATGAGCGTCACAGATACAATTGGAGGCTCATTAATATCACTCATTCGATAAAAATGTCACATGAACATATCTGTTGTAATGCTCTTATATAAACGACACATGAGTAAACATATTGTGAACTCTGTATACGTTTTATTCATAGTCCTACATTAAATTGGTATCCTATTGATAATGAAGATTTGCATCAGGTCGTATATATGTCGGTAGCCAACGCAAGAGCCCTATCTCAGTCAAACTGGAGCCATACTGTAGAGGCGGAAGTAACATCCTCGCTCTATTTAATGCCCGGTGCATTGTATATTGGAAATGAGGTGGAAGAGATCAAGACCCTGCTGGGCTCCTGTGTTGCCGTGACTCTATGGCACCCGGTTGATCGATTAGTGGCAATGACCCACATTGTTTTGCCCACCAGTGCAGTAAGATCTGGTCCGCGCTATGCCACAGAGGCTATCGCTCAGTTAACCCGGGTGATCAATCAACGTCTGTACCAACCCTCCGAATTTGAAGTGGGGCTCTATGGCGGTGGCATGATGTTCACGCTAGAGGAAAATGATCGACTGGATGTCGGTGAACGAAATGTGAGAAAAACCAGAGAGCTGCTGCAACAGGCAGGTTTCCATATTAAGCATAGCGACGTCCTGGGGCCTGTATATCGCCATATCAGTATAAAAAGAGAGACAGGTCAGATCCTGCTCAAATCAACAGATGTCAGCTCTACCATGGGATGAAGGTGCTGTAGTTTGTTAAATCTCTGTGAATAAATTCTATAAATTCGCTAATATCTTTGACCTAGTCTAATTATTTCTACACCATTAAGCACCTGAGCGTTATACATTAATACCGCGGGTTGAGCTTAGGTATGTGTTGCTATCAATCATGAAGTCTGGGTTTACGGGTTTTTATGCTGGCTTATGAGCCGCAGATATGACTTGAATCGTCTCTTTTGGCGAAGATTGATTTGCCCGGCCCTATGCATAGATTGATTTATAAAAGCTTTTACAATTGAGGTTTGTATTTTTGTCGGTACATCGATAATGTCGCTAATTAGCGCGTGAGGACTATAACAACTCCTTAATTTAGGAAGTGCTGATGGTATAGAGTCGCTAGAACGTAAATAGCCTCTAACCCATACCATAAAGGGAGTTGGAAACATCTCTGTGTATCACATCTCCCTCAGAAGAGAGCGCTCAGCTATAGTAATACAAATAGGTTGATGCAAATTGACATGAATTCAACGCCCAAAGTAGACATATAAACGTGATAGAACAGAACATAAAAAAAGATTCTGAGCAAGGAATCGTTCCAGCAGCCCTGCTGGGCAACAAGTTACATTTTGCCTTTTTCGGCTACAGTGTGTTTGTCATCCTGTTATTGGTCCTGCTTGACGTGTCGATACTGCCCTCATGGCTATTGGCATTACTGGCAGTTTTAGCTGCGGCAATCATCTCTCTACATATTAGCAAAAAGCTAGCTCGGCTTTATGGCAATGAACTGCTAGAGATGGACATAGAATCACAAAAATATTTGGGACGCCTGTTTACCGAATATTTTGATCGTGTACGCGATTCCAGCAGCAAAGTGGTTAACGTCTCTGCCAAACAGGTAGAAACCGCACGTGGACAAACCGAAGAGGCGATCATCCAGTTAACCACCAGGTTTGCAAATTTGAATGAACGCCTGGCGATTGCTATCGATGTATCGGAGCATGCCGGGGGTTCAGATTCAAATAATACGATGTTATCCGTCTTTGATAGCAGCCGTAATAGCCTTAATAGTCTGGTAGATGCCATGCGACAATCTGCGTTGGTTCGTGAGTCGATGCAAACCAGTGTGGAAGGCCTGGCTGCCTATGCGAACGATCTGCAACAGATGGCGAAAAGTGTTGAAGATATCGCCAGTCAGACCAATCTATTGGCGCTGAATGCGGCAATTGAAGCCGCTCGAGCCGGCGAGTCTGGCCGAGGCTTTGCGGTAGTGGCCGATGAGGTGCGCAATCTGTCACAACAGTCTGGACAAACCGGTGAACAGATAGCCGGTATGGTGGGAAAGATTAGCCAGTCGATGACTGCCGCTGTCGAGCAAATGAATGATGTGGCGCGCAAAGAAAATCAGACAGAACAGGAGTCCGGTAAAACCATTCAAGATGTAATGCAAAATCTGGAGAATGTGACGCTCGGACTGGGTGAGTCTTTGGATACCTTACGCGTGGAAAGTATCGGTATCCGTGCAGAAATAGAAGATATTCTGGTTTCCCTGCAGTTTCAGGATAGAACCAGTCAAATTCTCGCACAGGTAAGAGATGCGCTGATGAGTTTTGATGAATTGTTAGGTCAAGATCAAACCCTGAGAGAGAATGGTGAGTTACCCGACCCGATAGATATCAGCGTTGTAACGAAAAAGCTCGAAAAGGGCCTGGTGACAGAGGAACAAAGAAGAAATGTCCATGGGGGTGAGATCGCTTCAGCCTCTTCTAATGATAATGATAATGATAATGATGAAATAACCTTTTTCTGACATCGAGGAGTAAACAATGTCAAAAACTATACTAATCGTCGATGATTCGGCCTCTTTAAGACAGGTCGTAGCGATTGCTCTAAAAGGCGCAGGTTACGATGTAATCGAAGCAGGTGATGGCCTTGAAGGACTGGCACAGTTGGATGGACGTAAGATCCACCTGATTATCAGTGATGTGAACATGCCGAATATGGATGGCATTACCATGGTCACTGAGGTTAAGAAAAATGCCAATTATAAATTCACCCCTATCATCATGCTCACGACGGAATCGCAGGATGAGATGAAGGCAAAGGGTAAGGCCGCTGGTGTGAAAGCCTGGGTCGTAAAACCCTTTAAGCCAGAACAAATGCTGGATGCCGTTTCCAAGTTAATTATGCCTTAAGGCAAAAGGTGGCAGATATGATAGAGGTTAAGAAAAAACGCGGTGGTGTGTGTCATATCACAATTGAAGGTGATATGACTATCTATACAGCGGCCGAAATGAAACAAGAGCTGCTATCTGCTACAGACAAATGTACACGCTTAGAGATGGACCTGTCTGGTATTAGTGAGCTGGATAGTGCCGGATTCCAACTTTTGCTGCAGTTAAAACGTATGGGAAAAAGCGACAATATAGAAGTGTTGCTAGAGTCTCATAGTCCCGCAGTTTTGGACGTCCTTAACTTGTATGGAATGGATCAATATTTTGATGATCCGCTAGTCTTGCCATCGGAACAATAAAGCCTGTGAGGCATGGTTATGAGTGAAAATCCACAAGAAACATTTTTAGCTGAAAGTCGCGAGTTATTGCAGGACATGGAAGATGCCTTGCTACAGCTGGAAAATGCACCTGACGATCCAGATCTAATTAATGCGATGTTTCGTGCAGCGCATACCATTAAGGGAACCTCAGGCGTATTTAGTTACGACGATGTAGAGGCCTTTACTCATGTCGTAGAAAATGTCCTTGAAAGTCTACGCGGCGGCAATCTTGCAATCGATAGTGATCTGATTGCCTTGATGCTGGAATGTAATGATCACATAGGACAGTTGGTTGAACTGGCCGTAAATGAGGAGCCAGTGCCTGAAAGTCTTAAGCTAATCGACGGAATGCTACTGGAGCGTTTACGCACCTATATGGATGAAGAGCCGGAAAACACGGAAGAACAGTCCATTGCCACTCAGGTCGGTGAGGTTGAAACCATCACTGGCGGACGCTCGGTTGAAACCGACAATTGGCATATATCGCTGCGCTTTAATAAAGACGTCTTAAAAAACGGTATGGACCCACTATCCTTTCTGCGCTATTTAGGCCGCTTGGGTGAGCTGGTACATGTCACTACCCTTTGTGATTCCATGCCGCCACTAAAGGATATGGATGCGGAAGAAAATTATTTGGGATTCGAAGTAGTATTTGATTCCGAAGCCAGTAAGGCGGATATCGAACAGGTCTTTGAGTTTGTACGTGAAGATTGCGATCTGAGCATCCTACCCCCCAAGGCCAATATCGCCATTTATGGGGAGCTGATCCGCAGCCTGCCAGAGGATGAGATGCGTGTTGGCGATATCCTGGTGCGTAGTGGAGCCCTTACTCAAAGAGAGTTGGAAGATGCGATAAATTTCCAACAAAACGAGGTTATCTCTGGTACTGAATCGACCAAGTTGGGCGATGTGTTGGTGGAAAAGCATATCGTACACAAAGAAGTTGTGGACGCGGCACTGAACAAACAAACCAGTGTGAAAGAGAAAAAAGGTATCAGTGGCACTGGACGTTGGTTACGCGTCGACTCAGAAAAACTCGATATTCTAATCAACCTGGTAGGCGAACTGGTTATCGCAGAAGCGGGTACGCATCTGCGTGCCAGGGACCTGGACGATGAGCCTCTGCAAGAGTCTTTGTCCTTAATGAACCGATTAGTAGAAGAGATACGCGATAGCGCCTTGCGTCTGCGTATGGTCCAGATAGGCGAAACCTTTAACCGCTTCCAACGCGTGGTGAGAGATGTCAGTAGGGAGTTGAATAAGGACATCATACTGGACATTAATGGTGCTGAAACCGAATTGGATAAAACCGTTGTAGAGAAGATTGCCGATCCGCTTATGCATCTGGTACGAAATGCGATGGACCATGGCATTGAGTCGGCAGAGGATAGGCAAGCAACGGACAAATCTACCCAAGGTATGTTAAGGCTGAATTCCTATCATGACTCCGGCAGTATCGTGATTGAGGTCTCCGATGATGGCAAGGGTCTGAATCGTGATGTGATATATAACAAGGCCGTAGAGAAGGGACTCATCCTTGAAGGTGCCGTATTGTCTGACCAGGAAGTATACCGTCTGATCTTTGAGCCGGGTTTTTCCACCGCAGCCCAGGTCACCAATCTATCAGGACGTGGTGTCGGCATGGACGTGGTAAAGCGCAACATCCAGGCCCTCCGCGGTACGGTTGATGTGGATAGTGTTACTGGGGAAGGAACAACCGTAAGCATTCGCCTGCCACTGACCCTCGCTATTATCGATGGCTTCCTTGTACGTGTCGGTGAGTCATCCTATGTGATTCCGCTGGATATGGTGAAGGAGTGTATTGAACTTACGGATGAAGAGCGTCAGCAGACCAGCAGCGAAGGTTATATCAATCTGCGTGGTGAGGTGTTGCCGTTCTTGCGTATGCGCGAGGTCTTTGAAGAAGAGGATGCCGGCTCTCATGAGCGTGAGGCCATAGTCGTGGTGCAATATGGCGGTCAGAAGGCAGGCTTTGTGGTGGATGAACTGTTGGGTGAATTCCAGACGGTAATAAAACCCTTAGGCAAGATCTTCTCGCAGCTGAAAGGTATCAGTGGCGCCACCATTCTGGGTAGTGGAGATGTTGCGGTGATACTGGATGTACCGAATCTGGTACAACGCACCATCATAAAAAGCGGTGGCCAGCGGGTTATTAACAATGCAGCGTCTGAACAGACCGTATTTCATTGATTAGTATTAGTAACACAAGGAATAAATAATGAAGAATTTAAGTATAAAGATTCGTTTGATTACGTTAGTAGCGATTTTTTCCCTGGTTATCGTCGTCGTCGCATACGATACCCTGACCTCCATGCGTAATGCGGTCAATGGCATGAATACCATGTATGTAGACCGCGTGGTGCCTCTGGAAGATCTCAAGCTTATTGCTGATCTGTATGCGGTAAACATTGTCGATACCTCGCATCAGGTGCGTAACGGCAATGTTAGCTGGGAAGATGGCATCAAGAATGTCCTGGAAGCACAAAAGACTATTCATGAAAAATGGACTGCCTACCTGGCTACTTATATCGTCGGTGAGGAATTAAGGCTGGTCAACGAGGCCAAACCGCTGCTGGCCGATGCGGACAAGTCCATAAATGATACCTTGGTGAAGATCCTGGAGAGGAAGGATTTTGTTGACCTGACCGACTACACGATCAATGAGATGTACCCAAAGATCGATCCCATCTCCGGAAAGTTTAGTGAACTGGTGGCGATACAGCTGAGTATCTCCAAAGAGATCTTTGATGAGACAGAGGAAGCCTATAACACCGCACTTGTCGTTTCCTTTGTTCTGATTGGTGTGGGGCTGTCTATAGGCTTCCTGTTTGCGTTTATTATCATCCGTGGTATTACCACTCCCATGGAGGCCATGAAGAATGCGGCCGATGACCTGCGTGATGGTGATGGCGATCTGACCTACCGCCTGCCCGATTTCGGCAAGGATGAGATTGGACAGACGGCACATTCACTGAACGGATTTCTCGAGAAGATGCAGGGCGTGTTACTGGAAGTTCGTGATTCCGTAGACAATATCGCCGGTGCCTCCGAGCAGGTAAACAGTACCGCCCAGATCCTGAGTCAGGGGGCCAGTGAGCAGGCCGCCAGTGTGGAAGAGACCTCGGCCTCCATGGAGCAGATGGCCGCTTCCATTGATCAGAATACAGAAAACGCCAAGGCGACAGATGCCATAGCTACAACCGCCGCCGCACAGGCCGCTGAAGGTGGTGCCGCGGTGAAGAACACCGTTTCTGCCATGGGCTCGATCGCCGAGAAGATCGGTATTATCGAAGACATCGCCTACAAGACCAACCTGCTGGCTCTGAACGCGGCGATCGAGGCGGCCCGAGCCGGTGAGCATGGCAAGGGTTTTGCCGTGGTCGCCGATGAGGTACGTAAATTGGCCGAGCGTAGCCAGTCCTCGGCGCAGGAGATCAGCACCCTGGCCAGTGATAGTGTGAAGATCGCCGAACGCGCAGGTACCCTGATAGAAAATATCGTGCCCAATATCCAGAAGACCGCTGATCTGGTACAGGAGATCTCGGCCGCCTCCGATGAACAGGCCTCTGGTGCCAACCAGGTGAAGACCGCTGTTTCACAGTTGGATACCGTGTCACAACAGAACGCCTCTGGTTCAGAGGAGCTTGCTGCTACCGCAGAAGAGATGAGTGCACAGTCCGAGAAACTACAGGAAGTCATTGGCTTTTTTAAGCTGGATGATTCCAATAGCTTTAACTCGTCAGCTAGTGCTAACAAGCGTCCTGCCAGCGTCAGCAAGCCCGTAGCAGCCCGCAGCAAATCACGTACTCAGACCACTCAGGTGGATACGCAGGATTTTGAGCGCTTCTAGTTGAAGCGCACAAATAAATCAGGAGTAGAATATGGGTGAAATTATCAATAACGGCGGGCTGAATAAACAACAGCTCGCTACCATCGACAGTATATCCAGCCTGGTTGAGGATGTGTCTGATGAAGATAAGTACCTGACCTTTGTCATTGGCGACAAGACCTTTGGTGTCAACATTGAACCGGTGAAAGAGATCATTGAATACGAGCGTCTAACCCGTATACCGATGACCCCAGGCCATATTCGCGGGGTAGTTAATTTACGCGGTAATGTTGTACCGATTATTGATCTGGCAAATCGTCTCAATCTATCGGGACATGAGATCAGCAAGCGTACCTGTTTGATCATCCTACAACTTGCCGCAGAGGATGAAACTATGGATCTGGGCATCCTGGTTGATTCGGTAAGTGAAGTATTGGATATACCTGCCGAAGATATTGAACCTGCCCCGAGTTTTGGTGTTGAAGTGCGCAGTGATTTTATTGATGGTATGGCAAAGATTAAGGGGAGTTTTGTCATAATTCTGGATATCCAAAAGGTGTTATCCATTCAGGAATTATCTCAATTTACGGATTTGTTGCAGGGTGTAAGCTAGGTTTCACGACGGGCTGATTATATGGAACTGGCTAAAATTACCGATGCAGAATTCGGAAAGTTTAAGAATTTTATTTATGAGAAAGCAGGCATTAGTATGTCTGATGCAAAAAAATCTCTGGTTCTTACACGTCTGAATAAGCGCTTGCGGCATCATGACATTTCTAGTTTCTCAAAGTATTATGATTTTATTCATAGCGATGAGAATCAGGATGAATTGCAGATCGTTATAGATCTATTGACAACCAATGAGACCTATTTTTTCCGTGAGCCCAAACATTTCGATTTTCTTGAAAATCTTTTACCAGATTTTACGGCAGCAACGAAACCCACAAGAATTTGGAGTGCCGCGTCATCCAGTGGTGAAGAGGCCTATAGTATCGCCATGACTATGGCGGACAAATTGGGCTTCAATCGCAAGTGGGAGATCATCGGTACTGATATCAGTAGTCGTGTAGTGGAGAGGGCCCGTGAAGGGCTGTATCCTCTAAATGAAAAAAATCAGATACCCACAAAATATTTACGCGAATATTGCTTGAAGGGGGTACGAAGCCAGGCTGGCAAGATACTGATAGATGACAAGCTAAAAGAAAGAGTGAACTTTAGCAGTATCAACCTTAACAGTAGCTACTGGCCTGATGTGGGCTTGTTTGATGTTATATTTTTGCGCAATGTTATGATCTATTTTGACAATGACACGAAGCGGGAATTAATCAATAAAATGTGGAGCAAGCTCAATCCAGGTGGTTATCTGTTGATTGGTCATAGTGAAAGTTTGAATGGCATCAGTGATCGTTATAAAGCAGTAAGACCGGCCACCTATCAGCGTATAGATTAAGTTTGCCATGATTTTACAAACTTAGTACCTGAACTTGTTAATATATGCTAATGATTAATGTACTAATTATCGAGTAGATGGGTAGTCTATATGAAACAGATTAATGTCTTGTTGGTTGATGATTCTGCGGTAATAAGACAGGTGTTAACTTCTATCTTTGAAGCCACCAAAGATATAAATGTTATCGCTGCGGTGGCTGATCCGATCTTTGCGATGAAGCGCATGGAGCAACAGTGGCCTGATGTCATTGTCCTGGATGTTGAAATGCCGCGTATGGACGGTATTACCTTCCTGCGAAAAATTATGTCTGAACGCCCGACACCGGTGGTGATATGTTCAACCCTGACCGATGCTGGGGCTGAAACCACGATGCAGGCGGTAGAAGCCGGAGCCGTCGAGATTATCTGCAAGCCAAAAGTGGCGGCTAAAGATAACCTTAAAGAGCAATCCACAGAATTGGTCGATGCTGTACGTGCTGCAGCCAGCGCCAATGTGAATAAGTTTAAATTACGGGTAAGGTCACCGGCTGCAAAGGCGTCATCCGTTAAGCCTCAGGCCAAGCTTACAGCCGATGCGATCATGGCTAAGGCGACCTCTGCGATGAAGCAGACCACGCAGCAGATCGTGGCTATTGGAACCTCGACAGGAGGAACACAGGCGTTGGAAAGTATATTGGTAGAGTTACCGCGAGTCTCTCCCGGTATTGTTATCGTTCAGCACATGCCGGAAAAATTTACTGAAGCCTTTGCACAAAGGTTGAATGGTATATGTGAGATAGACGTTAAAGAAGCTGAAAATGGTGATAGAGTTCGCCCAGGACGCGCATTGATCGCGCCAGGTGGTAAGCATCTGCTAGTAAAACGTAGTGGTGCAGAATATCTTGTTGAAGTGGTTGATGGACCTTTGGTCAGCCGCCATCGGCCATCTGTGGATGTTCTATTTCGTTCTATCGCCAAAAGTGCGGGCAAGAATGCCTTGGGTATTATCATGACAGGCATGGGTGACGATGGTGCCAAGGGGCTTAAAGAGATGCATGAAATGGGAAGCCCCACGATTGCCCAGGATGAAGCCACCAGTATTGTCTATGGGATGCCCAAAGAGGCCGTCAAATTGAACGCGGTAGACAA
>JAOUJT010000234.1 GCA_029883105.1 Gammaproteobacteria bacterium | reverse complement strand
TGTTCAGGACTGTTCAGCCATACGAGATGCGCTTGTTGTGGCCGTCAATGGCTATCGCCCAAGTGGTCAACTTCTCGAGCCTTGTTTAGAAAACCTTCATTCAATCCTGGATAACGGAAAGTGATGTTAAGTACAAAGTGGACGTTAAACCCTAATTTCTTAGGATCTGGGCTCATAATTTACGGTAGTATTTCTATCTTCATTAAAGATATGGTCCATATTGTGCTCTAATTCACAGTAGGAGTGAGACATCATAGCCTTACCGAGTTACACTCTTTCCCGATAAAAAGTGTGTTTTATAAACTCACAAGCCTAAAGAATTGGCTGTTTTAACGATAAATCAGGGTGGGATGAGCGGGATGGAGTATGGTTTTTTCTAAGTACGGCAAGATGATTGCTGGTCTGATAGTCGTGTTTGTCGGCATGAGTGGGTGTGCCCTTGCGCCAGGCATGGGGCCGCCAGTGCATACTGATGATGTAATGCTGAATGCATCTATCCAGGCAGGGGAAGGCACTTTTACACTTATTCCGTTACGAGCAGCTGTAGGTGCTGCTGTTCAAAGTATGCCAGAATTGCCTACTATCGTCCCCAGTTCAACAGCCAAGAATACCTCGTATCTCGTAGGAAGGAGAGATGTACTGTCGGTCATGGTCTGGAATCACCCAGATCTAATGCGTACTATGGGCAGTCTTGCATCAAAAGAAGAATTAATGGGCTTTGTTGTCCAAGATGATGGCTCGGTATATTTCCCATACGCTGGAAAGAATCAGGTCGAAGGCAAAAGCGTAGAACAAATACGTCAGCTACTTACCCGGAAGTTGTCAAAAGTCGTAAAAACACCACAGGTGAGTGTTTCGGTCGTTAAATATGCAAGTCAAAGAGTCTATATATTAGGTGAGGTAGAAAATCCACGTATGCTAGCACTTTCTGGTTACCCCCTTACGGTATTAGAGGCGATTGCACAAGCTGGCGGTTTGAAAGAGAGTGCGAGCAGTGATATTGCTTATCTATTACGTGATGGTAAACGTTATTCAGTCCATTTAGGTGAATTGCTACGCAATGGCAAGGTGGATTTCAATCTCACACTAATGAATGGCGATGTCTTACATATACCGAACAACCGCAGGGAAAAGGTATTCGTACTCGGTGCTGTGCGTAAACCAATGGCTTTTAGAACGGCAGGTGGAGGTTTTACGTTGAGTGAAGCCCTGGCAGAAAGTGGTGGTCTGGATCAGATGTCGGCAGATTCATCGAATGTTTATGTGATTCGCGGAAATATGAAGAAAGCAAATATATATCATCTTGATATGGAAAGTGCAGATGCTCTTCTCGTGGGCGAACAATTTATATTACAACCTAGAGACGTGGTCTATGTGTCCACTGCAAATATAACGAAGTGGAACCGCGTTCTTAATTTGCTGTTGCCAAATATTCAGACGCTGTTTTATATGGATACTTTGAACCGATGATAAATGTTGATGGTGGTATGGAAAATAAAAACCAGACACTAACGTCTAAGATAGATGCACCTATACAGCAAATAGATTTTCGTCAATTACCGTATGTCTTATGGCAGAGGCGTAAGTGGGTAGCATTCGTTTGTTTAACATTGACTATCATAGTTGGTGTATCTAGTTTTATACGCGGGCCACAATTTCAAAGTGATGCCATGTTGCATATAGAGTCAGGAAAAAACGCTCTAAATATCTTATCTGACTTACCAATTTCGAATGAGCTGCTGGGGAATGGGCAACAGTCGGAGCGAGATATACTTCAATCTCGTGCTGTATTAGGTAAAACTGTTAAAGAGTTGAATCTGGATATCCAGATTACAGCTAATTATTTTCCTTTACTTAGCGGTTGGATTTTACGAAATCAAATGAATCCGTCTTCCTCCCCCCCGTTTTGGTTGCCAGATGGTTACACATGGCAGGATGAGAGTGTCAGAGTGTCCCGACTTGACCTTCCTCGGCAGCTTCAAGGACTGGATTTAGTACTGAATGTCTCGGGTTCGGATAGCTATCAACTGCTAGGTGTTGCTGATGAAGTTCTACTTTCAGGTAAGGTTGGTATCCCGAGTCAACAGGGAGATATCTATATACATGTAGATAGCATTCATGCAAGGGATGGGGTTAGGTTTGGATTGAGAAAAATTGAGTTTCAGGATGCAATTAAAGAGTTGCGCAAAAGAATTCGAGTTACCGGTGGAAGCAAGAGAACTACTGATATCGTTCATATAAGTTATCATGATTCTGATCCAAGAAGCGTTGAAGTGGTTTTGAATTCAATTATAAATAATTACGTATCCTATAATATAACAAGTCATACTGAAGTGGCAGAAAAAACACTGCGCTTTATAGAATCACAGTTAGAAAAGTTTTCTGCAGACGTAGCTTTCAATAACGAACTTTACTTGATGCTTTTGACTAAAGCGCATGAGTTAAAAGTAATGAAAGCGGGCACTTTAGGTAACGTCCGAGTGGTAGATAATGCATTTGTGCCTAATCGTCCTGAAGGCATGGGTATATTGTCGATGATTGCTATCGCATCGTTGTTAGGTTTATTACTTGGTATGGTTGTCGCAATACTTCGTCACTATATGGATCATACGCTCTATGACCCTAAACAAATTGAATCTAATTTAAATATTCCTGTTTACACTACAATCCCATTGAGTCAGGCACAAATAAAACTGAATAAGCAAGGCTGGAAGATCAGCGGTAATGGAAATATTTGTCAAGGTTTGTTGTTTAAAGATGTACCGGATGACCCCGCTATGGAGGCTATCCGCTTTTTGCGTGCAATGATAGAAGACGGAGATTTACGTGGTAAGCAGCGTGTGATTGCGATTACGGGTCCCAGTCCTAATGTGGGTAAAACCTTCCTGTCTACTAATCTTGCTTGCCTCTTATCTGAGTTAGGTCTAAGTGTTCTGCTAATTGACGCGGATTTGCGCCGTGGCGTTGTACATGAGTATTTCGCTCTGGAAAAAGAGTGTGGCTTGGCTGAGTACCTGACAGAAAGCGTCACACTTGAATCCATAATAAAATACAGCGGATTAGGTCAAATGGATGTGATTACACGCGGGGGAAACCCCGATAATCCTTCTGTATTGATGAGCTCCAGCCGTTTGAAACTACTATTGGACGAATGTAGGCAGAATTACGATATTATTTTAATCGACACACCACCTGCTTTAGCTGTTACCGATGCAACGATTATTGCGCGTCATGTTGATCAGCTGTTGATGGTAGTAAAGGCGGGTCTTACAACTATGGATGAGGTTTCTGTGTGCTGGAAGCGATTGACCCAGTCAGGTAAATGTCCTAGTGGATTGGTAATGAGTGGCTATGACCCTAGTAAACTTGGATACAGTAAGTATCAGCAATATGGTTACTATTAATTGCAAATGCTCTGTTTTGGAAGAATTATTCATGAATAAACTCACTTTCCCCATAGTCATTCTGGCTCTTATGTTGAATGATGCAGTATATGCGATCACTCCCCAGTCACTTTATGGTGGCAGCGGAGTTGGTTTGATGCGCACGGCAGAGGTGTTAGGTGAGGGTGAGTCATCCTGGTCCATTTTTGCTCAGACAGAAGAAAATATTAACACCCTGACGCCTGGTACAAAGACGGCACAATTGCAGGTGAATGTTGGTTACGCCACTGCTGTGGGTAAATATACCGAGCTAGGCCTTGTGGTTCCTTTTTCTGTGTTCAGCCCGTTACCGGGGACCACATATAGTGGAGGTCGCGGGGTCGATGGCTTTGTGAAATATAGTTTTACCCAGCCGGTTGAAAATGAGGGCTTTGGTTCTGCTATTACAGTGAGTAGCCGTCTCATGCCAGGTAGCGCAACAAATAACATTAGTAGTGGCGAAAGCCTCTATGGGACAGAATTAAATTTTAGTTACTGGACCAAAAGTACCGGTTTTCATTTGAATCTAGGCTATGCATACGATGAGATATGGGCTGAAGGTGTGACTCCGGTCTATACCGCAGATAATACGATGTCAGTCTCGGCAGGTTTCGATCTTGGTTTTTCCGACGTCATGATTTTCTCTGTACAAGGCTTGGGGCGACGGGTGATCTCAACTTCAGATGATAACCTGTTAATTACTGCGGGCCTCTCTTACGCCATTTCCACAACATCGTCGATTCAGCTGAGCACTGGGTTTGGTATTCCTTCCAGTCGTTCAAATCCTAATAAGAATATCACCGTGGGCTGGAATTATTCACCGCAGTCTTCGCGTCGGTCACGCTATGAATTGACGGGTGTCAGTGAGCAATTGAACACCCAAAATGCCAAGCTTCTGACGAAGCTCGATACGATGGAACAACGTATGCATCGGTTGGAGGAGAAGCTACCTTCACAGGATGGGGCAATGTCGCCAGCAGGAATGGCAGGCGATGCCAATGAAGTGGCGGTGGTTTCCTCTGATATGATGGCTGCAGGTACACCTGGTACAGCCATACGAATCGCCTTGATCAATACAACAAAGAACAAGCTGTTGTTGGAGAAGCTGGTTCAGGAACTAGAAGCTGTCGGTTATCTGGTGATATCAACACAGGCTAGTAAAGGAAAGAAGCAGAGAGTCAGTACCATCTACTATCGTACTGGTTTGAGTCATGAGGGAATAGAGCTTGGTCATCGACTAAAAGGCAACCAGGTGGTCATCAATAAAGATCTCATGGATGGCGTTGATCTACGTCTGCAGGT
>JAOUJT010000233.1 GCA_029883105.1 Gammaproteobacteria bacterium | reverse complement strand
AGATAGCCCTCAGGGTTGCAGAGCGTTTGCAGAAACCACGGATCACAGGCCTGGTGCGAAAGGATGAGGTGGCGGAAAAGATTCTCTCTCTCGGCATCACTCCGCTAGTCGCTGATTTGAATGAGTCCGCCAGCCTTTCCGATCTGGATGTAAGTGGCGATGAAGTTTATTTCTTTGCCCCGCCTTCACAAATCGATGATACGGATCATCATATGCGTAACTTTCTTGCTGCAATAAAAGGACAGGCGCCGAGAAAAATTCTTTATATCAGCACCACCGCCGTCTATGGCAACAGTCATGGGGATTGGGTTTCTGAAACCAGTCCCACACAACCGACTACTGCACGTGGGTTGCGGCGGTTGGATGCGGAGCAACAGTTATTAATCTTTGCGGAAAGAGATAATGTGCCGGCTGTCATCCTACGGGTAGGGGGGATCTATGGCCCGGACCGTTTGCCTATGCGACAACTGCAAAGTGCCCGTCCCGTATTGATAGAAGAGGACTCCGGTTATACCAATCGTATACATGCCGATGATCTGGCGAGTATTTGTATCACGGCGATGGAACGGGGTGAGGGGATCTATAACGTCAGTGATGGCCAGCCCGGAACGATGGCGGACTATTTTATTGCGCTGGCCGAGGCGTTGGGTTATCCGGTTCCTGAACGGATCACTCTGGATGAGGCCAGGGAGATTATGAGTCCGGAGATGATGTCGTATCTGGAGGAGTCGAGGAGGCTGGATGTTAGTCGCTTACTGGATGAGCTGGGGATGGCGTTGAGGTATCCGGATTTGGAGGCTGGGATAGCGCAGATTAAAAAGCATATTTAATCGTGTGCTTCGCACGGATTTTATTTTGATGCGGTTTGTCGCACCGCGGGCGAGTTACTTTCTTTCCGCAAGAAAGTAACCAAAGAACTCTCCCCGGATCACTCGCCCTTCATTCGGTACGTCCATGTATCTCACCACTTCGTAGCAACCTCTGGTTGTGCAAATTACCTGTCGCGGTAATTTGTCAGGGTCCCTGAAATTCATCGTAAAAATCAGGCGCTGCGCAACTCGCACGACCGCTATCGCGTCACGTGCTCAGACAGTGCTCGCTGCCTTCCTGATTTTTACGATGAATTTCAGCGAGTGCTAACGGGAATTAAGAGCGGTGGTTGTTTTACGGTCGACGGATAAAATTAGCTGTATTTAAATATTATTGAGTGAAGGGAGTCCCAATTCTTCTATGAAGATTTGTTGTCGAGAATTTTTTGTGAAAAAAGTTATAAACTTATACCTGAAACAAAAAATGCCGACATAAAGTCGGCAATGTTTTATTGGATGCGGGTTTTCTTTTTACTAGAAAAAATGCACCACCTGTTGCACATCGGGAACATCTGCTTCAGAGGCTACAATCGTTTCAACACGAGCGGAATTTATTTTCAGAATAAGGCTGGCAGTACCGGAACCGGCGTCAGAACCAAACAGTGTAACCTCATCAACACCGTTTACCTGGAAGTCGGTCCACGCAGCGTTTGGATAGCTTGTAGATGTAAACGCAGTGGCGGTTCCTGCTACGGGATCAAACTGGCGCAGCTGGCTTGAGGTACCATCATTACTTAACACATAAAGCTTACCATTGCTGGACATATGTTTTTGTACGATTCCAGCACCAACATCTAACCTGCTGGGGCCTGTGCCTCCACAAACCCTCCAAACGTCACCTTCGTGACTGACGGTATAGGTTGCATGAAATGTATTGTCACTATTGTAATAGCGATATTCGGTAGTGCGGGTGGTACTGTCCGCAAGGTTAAATCCGACTGTAAAACCATTGGTATCTACATAGTCAAAGGGGGATGGAACTAGTGCGACAAGCCCAGGAGGAATCTGTCCAGTCACATCGGCTGTACTGGTATCAGCGGTGTAGATTGTGCCAAATTCGAGATAGAGCGTGTCATCGGGGCAGACCAGAAACGGCTCAACTGGGTTTCCAGATGTGTCAGAGACGGTGACAAAACCGGTGTCCGTTGGTGTAGTGAACCGAGTCTCATTTGCATCGAGACTATTCCGTGCGCGGTAGAGTAGCTCACCATCGCTGTTGATGAGAAATTCTCCATTCCATAGTTTGTCACTATCAAATGAGATCCGGCTTGCAGTCAAGTTAGCTGGGTCGCTGGTGTCCAGTTTAAACAAGGCTTGATCACCATAATCACTCCAACCACTCACAAAGTAGATATTCGTATCATTGACCTTCCAGGAATAATTCCCGTACAAGCCCGGCTCCATATTTACAGTAATCTCTACACCATAGGCGGCAGCATCAAAATGGAACATGGCACCATCTGTTAGTCGAACTAGAAAGTGACGCTGTTTTTTGTATTCAAAACTCGTATCAATGTTACTCTGGAGTGTGTAGCAGGCGGTAGCGGCAGGATCTTGAAAGCAGTTGTTATCCTTTTCTGAACCCAATACGAGATATAAGTAATCTTTGTTTAAGAGTCGCATGGCGACGGGAAAGACATCACTAGTATCGATATTCTGGCTCTGATCATCGAGAAAATTGGCAGAGACAAGGACGCCGCTGGAATCTTCCTTTTTTAAGGACGGTGTACCTGCGCTGTCAGTAGTTACTACCAGATTTGAGATCTGATCAAGGTCGACCTTTTTGATGGTAGTGAGTATATCGATGGCATCCACAACATCCTGAGGTGGGGTAATACCATCACAACCGCCTATTGTCCCCAGCAGGAAGCTTAAGGCAATTATTCGCAGAGATCTCTTCATTGATCCATCCTTTTTTGTCTTTGTGTTTTTTCACCATATCACACAGATTGTTTAGATACGTCACCCAAATGGGGTAAATATCTATTTTCTATGTATGGGTGCAGGATAATGTAGTCATAAATATCATTTATTTTGCATTGTTAACGTGATTTGAGATTCAGATTTGTAATCTAAAGCCCTTCAGAATAAACAAGGGTTAGAAAACAGAGTTGCTAATATTCGTGGTATCTGTGTTCTGACCCCGTAGCTGCGACTCGGCATAGGGATGAACTTGGGATTGAGTTGATATATCCGGATTTGGAGGCTGGGATGTGGCAGATTGTTGAGAGTCTAAAAGAATAGGTGTTTTAAGGTGTGACTGATAATCGTATAGACGCTATGGGTATAAAATCTTGCATGAACAAGATATTGGGCGAGTACAGAAATGTAATGTACTCGCCCTGAGATTTATCTGTTTACTTTTATTGCAAGTTGTTTGGCCAGGTCGATCTTTGTCTTAAATGATTTCTTGAAGTCTATATTTGCTTGTTTGTAGTTATCTTTGATAACAATCTTCTTTAAATTAAATTTCTTGTCGCGATAGATTTGTATATCACCAATATATATGGCTTTGCTTTTTGTGTTCGTGTTTACATTAAGCTTAAAGTTCAGGTGTTTGGCAACCATGGTGTATTCAGTTTGGCTGTGATTGAACTGTGAGTTACGGCCATCTAAATACTTGGTCGTATGTACCACTTTTCTGGTGGTGGCAGGGAAATAACCTCCAGAAATAAGCATGGCTTTAGCTCGCTTTACCGGTATGGAAAATTGCTCGCCGTTAATGGAGACAGGAGTATGGTTATTGAAGTTTGAACCCATACTGCCAGCACCTTCATAAATGTCATAATCTGTCGTGTTAAGCCATTTGTTGCCTTTTACTAGCCAAAACATTTGTGTGTGTGCTGCCACATGTTGCTTGTTTTGTACCTTGCTGAAGTCTCTGTCTTTTTCTGATATTGCTGGCATAAACTTAATACTACCAACCATGACAACTTCATTTGCTTTTAAATCTGAGAAGCTCTGGATTGGTGAGCCATCAAGCTTTAAGCTTATTGGTGCGCAGCCTGCAAGCATAAATATCACAAGCAATAGGGAGGGCAGGTATGGTTTTATTTTCATCAGTAAATCCTTGTTATTTTTTAGAATAACATCTGTCGACATAACGATAGCTTTGCTTAAAGATGGTGCTGGCTTTTGTGGGCTGGTTCACATGATTTGTTGCTTGCAATTTCTTAGTATGTAGGTTGGGATGAATAAAATGAAGCCCAACGTCATCATCACTTTCTGTTGGGCTTGGCGAGTCCAACTTCAACTCGCACCATTTAGCTCTCCATAGAAGCCCGTTACCCTATACCTATTAAAACCATGTTGGCTGAACAATATGGTCATTCAATGCGTGTAGTCTCATGTATTACATCGTAATGCTTATAGTGCTATGTAGGTAATGTCCTAGGTGCCATGTAGGTAATGTCCTACACAGAAAATTTTGTGTGACCGACTCCTCATATTTTGTTCGTAACCATAAAGTTAATAGGCATTTGTGACGACATTGTTTCCGATAAAAATACCAATGGGGAAAATGATGAAAAGAATATCAGGATTAATAGTATTACTTATGTATCTTGG
Source organism: Gammaproteobacteria bacterium (assembly GCA_029883105.1). Classification (GTDB taxonomy): domain Bacteria; phylum Pseudomonadota; class Gammaproteobacteria; order Thiohalospirales; family Thiohalospiraceae; genus JABURT01. The sequence continues at coordinate 322 of JAOUJT010000233.1, read as the reverse complement.
GGGGTGTGGTGTTTCATCGCTGCCTGGTTCCGGTGGTGGCTCAGCCGATGCGTATGAGGAAGATGATCTTTATACACAGGCCAAGACCATGAGTGTGGGTAGTTCACAGGATCACAATTTTGCAGACGATACGTCGGACTGGATCTTATTCGACGCTGTTGCGGGTTATACCTATACCATAGAGACTTCAAATCTTGGGGTCGATGCCGACACTGACCTTACATTGTACTCTGGTGCTATGTCATATCTGATGTCTAACGACGATATAGATTCCTATTCCGGCAACTACGCATCTAGGATCGACTGGACCGCTACCAGCTCG
>JAOUJT010000231.1 GCA_029883105.1 Gammaproteobacteria bacterium | reverse complement strand
ATCTGGGCCATGTAGCGTAGCGAGAACTCCTTGTAGTCGCGCGGGGTCAGCACACCGCCCCAGGTATCAAACAACATCACGGTTTGTGCACCGGCCTCGATCTGGGCGTTCAAATAAGAGGTCACCGACTGTGCCAGTACATCCAGTACCTTGTGCAGCAGATCGGGACGGTCAAACATCATGCCCTTGATCTTACCGAAGTCCTTGGTGCCGCCGCCTTCAACCATATAGGTGGCGAGGGTCCAGGGGGAACCGGAGAAGCCGATCAGCGGCACACGACCATCCAGCTCCTTACGGATGGTACGTACCGCATTCATCACGTATTGCAGTTCGCCTTCGGGATCCGGCACGAAGAGCTTCTTCACATCCGCCTCGGTCTGGATCGGACGGGCAAACCTGGGACCTTCACCGGCACCAAAGCTCAGACCCAGATTCATCGCATCGGGGATGGTCAAAATATCGGAGAACAAAATCGCCGCATCCAGCGGATAACGTTCCAGCGGTTGCAGCGTTACTTCGCAGGCCAGTTCGGCATTGCGACACAGATCCATGAAGCTGCCGGCCTTCTCGCGGGTGGCGCGATACTCGGGCAGATAACGACCGGCCTGACGCATCATCCATACCGGGGTGACATCTACCGGCTGTTTCATCAGGGCGCGCAGGAAACGATCGTTCTTTAATTCAGTCATGGGTGTCTTCTTTATTGCTTTAGTGTTTATATTTTATAGTCGGTCACGACCAGAACGAGCTCCGCGAGTTCAGGAAGTACCTGATGCGACCTGAGCGAAGCGAAGTAGTGCTGAATGAAACTTCGTTACAGGTTCTACAGTAAAACGCGCAGCGGTTCTAGGTAAAAACAATTAAGGCGGTACATCGTGTACCGCCTTTTTATACTTCTTTATACCTCGAGGTAATCGAGGATACCTTCCGCCGCTTCGCGGCCTTCCCAGATGGCGGTCACTACCAGATCCGATCCGCGCACCATGTCGCCACCGGCGAACACCTTGGGGTTGGCGGTCTGGAATTTGAACTCGGCCTTTTCCGGCGCCACCACACGACCGCGCTCGTCGGTGTTGATGTTGTGTGCGCCAAACCAGTCCGCCGGGCTGGGCTGGAAGCCGAAGGCCACCAGTACCACATCACAAGGAATGATCTCTTCCGAGCCTTCCACCACCACCGGGCGGCGGCGACCACGTTCGTCGGGCTCGCCCAAAGCCGTAGTCACTACCTTGATGCCTTCCACCTTGTCTGTGCCGACGATCTCCACCTGCTGACGGTTGAAGGCAAACTTGACGCCCTCTTCCTTCGCATTGGTGACCTCACGCTTGGAGCCGGGCATGTTGGCTTCATCACGACGGTAGGCACAGGTCACGGACTCTGCACCCTGACGGATGGCAGTACGGTTACAGTCCATGGCGGTATCACCACCACCCAGTACAGCGACCTTCTTGCCTTGCATGCTGATATAACCCAGCTCACCCTGCGGATAGTCGTAGCAGTTATTCACATTGGAGATGAGGAAGTCCAGCGCCGGATAGACGCCGGGCAGTTCCTCGCCGGGGATGCCCGCCTGCATGGAGGTGTAGGCACCCATGCCCATGAAGACCGCGTCGTAACCATCCAGCAGTTCCTGCATCTGGATATCTTTACCGACTTCCCTATTCAGTTTGAACTCGATGCCCATGCCTTCAAGGATCTTGCGGCGACGCACAACGATCTCTTTCTCCAGCTTGAATTCGGGGATGCCGAAGGTGAGCAGGCCGCCGATCTCGGGGTGACGGTCGTAGACCACCGCCTTGACACCGCTGCGTGCCAGTACGTCGGCCGCCGACAGACCTGCAGGTCCGGCGCCGATGATGGCGACCTTCTTGCCGGTGGCCTCGACCTTGGACAGATCTGGGACCCAGCCCTTTTCGAACGCGGTATCGGTAATGTATTTTTCCACATTACCGATGGTCACCGCACCGAAGCCACCGTCGTTCAGGGTACAGGCACCTTCGCACAAACGATCCTGTGGACAGACGCGACCGGTGATCTCCGGCAGGGAGTTGGTGCTGTGAGACATCTCTACGGCCAATTCGATGTTGCCCTCTTGCACCAACTTCAGCCAATTAGGGATGTAGTTGTGTACCGGACATTTCCATTCACAGTAGGGATTACCACAGTGCAGACAACGGTCCGATTGTTCCGCCGCACGCTCACCGTCGAAGCTACCGTAGATCTCGCGGTATTCCTTGATGCGAACCTCAACACCCTTCTTGGAAGGATCATGACGCTCGACTTGCATGAACTGAAAGTTGTTACCCATAACTTCTAGTCTTCTTAATTTGGTTTTAAATGGGCGACCCGGAGGCCGCCACACACTGAACGGTGCTTACGCAGCCGCCCGCTTCATATCATCGATCAGCGATTCCAGGGTCAGCGCCTTGGGCTTCACCAGCCAGAACTTCTCACACATGTCGGTGAAGTTCTCGAGGATGTATTTGCCGCGTTCGCTGCCGGTCTCGGTCACGTAGTCGCTGATCAGATCACGCAGGTAGTGGCGATGGGCTTCCATACGCTCGGTACCGATGCGATCGATCTCAATCAACTCGTGGTTATAGCGATCGACGAAGGTATTGTCGTCATCCAGCACGAAGGCGAATCCGCCGGTCATACCGGCACCGAAGTTCACCCCGGTCTCGCCCAGTACCGCCACCACTCCGCCAGTCATGTATTCACAGGCGTGGTCACCCACCCCCTCGACCACGGTAGTGGCACCGGAGTTACGTACCCCGAAGCGCTCGCCCGCCAGACCGGCGGCGTACATGGTGCCGCCGGTGGCACCATAGAGACAGGTGTTACCGATAATGGCGGTCTCGTGTGATTTGAACACCGAGCCCTTGGGCGGATAGATCACCACCTTGCCGCCAGCCATGCCCTTACCGACGTAGTCGTTGGCATCGCCTTCCAGGGTCATGTTCAGACCACCGGCATTCCAGACACCGAAGGACTGACCCGCGGTACCGGTAAAGCGTACATGCAGGGGCGCACCACTCATGCCCAGGTTGCCATGACGTACGGCGATCTCGCCGGAGAGTCGCGCACCAATGGAACGGTGGATATTCTTCAGCTGATAGCTGAACTCGCCGCCGCTCTTGGCTTCGATGGCAGGCAGCATATCCCTGACCATCTCTTCAGCCAGCTCACCCTTGTCGAAGGGTTCGTTACGCGGCTCGACACAGAACTGCGGCTTGTCTGCGGGCACTCCGGCATCGGAGAGGATCGCGCTCAGATCCAGACGACCCTGTTTGCTGGTGTCGCCACTGATGGCCTCCAGCAGATCGGTACGGCCGATCAGATCGGTGAGCTTGCTCACCCCCAGACGCGCCATGATCTCGCGCGCCTCGCGGGTGATAAAGCGGAAGTAGTTCTTCACCCACTCCACCTCACCGCGGTAGTAGTCCATGCGCAGGACCTTGTCCTGGGTGGCGACACCGGTGGCGCAGTTGTTCAGATGACAGATACGCAGGTACTTACAACCCATCACCACCATGGGGCCGGTACCGAAGGCGAAGCTTTCCGCCCCCAGAATCGCCGCCTTGATCACGTCCAGACCGGTCTTCAGACCACCGTCCGTCTGCAGGCGCACCTTGTCGCGCAGGTCGTTGGCACGCAGGATCTGATGTGCCTCGGTGAGGCCCAGTTCCCATGGAGAACCGGCATACTTCACCGAGGTTAATGGCGAGGCTGCGGTACCACCGTCATAACCGGAGATGGTGATCAGATCCGCATAGGCCTTGGCCACACCGGCGGCGATGGTACCGACACCGGCCTCGGCCACCAGCTTCACCGACACCAGCGCCTCGGGATTGACCTGTTTGAGGTCATAGATCAGCTGCGCCAGATCCTCGATGGAGTAGATATCGTGATGCGGCGGCGGTGAGATCAGACCCACACCGGGCTTGCAATAACGCAGGGAGGCGATCAGTTCGTTGACCTTGGTGCCGGGCAGCTGACCACCCTCACCGGGCTTGGCGCCCTGGGCCACCTTGATCTGTATCACCTCGGCGGAACGCAGATAGCCGGGGGTCACCCCAAAGCGGCCGGAGGCCACCTGCTTGATCTTGGACTTACGCGCAGGGTCGATGTAACGCTCGGGATCTTCCCCACCCTCACCGGAGTTGGAGCGACCACCCAGTTCGTTCATCGCCAGCGCCAGGGTCTGATGCGCCTCGGGGGAGAGGGCACCCAGAGACATGGCGGCAGAATCGAAACGCTTGAAGAAGTTCTCTTCCGGCTCCACCTCATCGATGGAGATGGCCTTGCCGGTCTCTTTCAGTGCCAGCAGATCACGGAAGGCGATGGGCGCACGGTGGTTGACGATGTTGGCGTACTCCATGTACTTATCGAAGTCGCCGGACTGTGTCGCCGCTTGCAGGGAGTTCACCACGTCAGGGTTATAGGCGTGGTCTTCCGCACCATGTACATACTTGAGCAGGCCACCTTGCTGGATGGTCTTGCGTGCCGACCAGGCCTCTTTCGCCAGGAGCTTTTGATCCGCTTCCAGATCATCGAAATGGCTGCCGCTGAGGCGGTTAGTGGTGCCCTTGAAACAGAGGTCCACCACCTCATCGTGCAGGCCCACAGATTCAAACAACTGCGCACCGCGATAGGAGGCGATGGTGGAGATACCCATCTTCGAGGTGACCTTGTAGAGCCCCTTGTTGATGCCCTTGCGATAGTTGTGCATCAATTCTGCGGTATCGCTGTTGCTCAGTTCAC
>JAOUJT010000232.1 GCA_029883105.1 Gammaproteobacteria bacterium | reverse complement strand
CCTGAATTTCTACTGATTTCACGACTGATTTCACGACTGATTTCACGACTGATTTCACGACTGATTTCACGACTGATTGTAGAATGGTTTCGATTCAGTCTCCGTGCCATTTCACGGATACTCAAGTCTTCATAATGACGCATATAGTCTATTAAACGTCGCTCACTAAGACTCAAATGGCTATATTTCTCACCCATGACTCACCTCCTTGTACAATTTACTTTATATCACAAGTGGTGCACTTCTTTTTAGAATGTGGGCATGCTATATAGCCACATATACACACTATGACAGTGCTTTTTAAGACATTTTTCCCAGCAACAAACACGCTTCCATCCTGTTGTAGTATCACGAAACTCTAACGAAGCGATCTTAATCCCCTTCGACGCAGCCGAGCATCGCAGGAAAAAGTGGAGGAAGCGGACGGATGTCTGAGCACGTTGTTTCTTTTCGTTCGAGTTCCGGAAGTGCTACTTTTTCCGAGAAGCACAGGGTATCGCGAAGCGACAAGTCGTAGGGCACCCTTCCCTTTGCTTACTTTCCGTTGGGTGAGCAACGGAAAGTGAGTCGCCCGCGGTGCGACAACAAATCGGCAGGACAGCCGATTTGCACGACGATAGTCGTCCGTAAGGATGAGGCACAGGGAAGTGCCGAATGAACCGCATAAATGCTTTTAAAACCGTCGCGCTAGCGACTCAACAAAACCCTCACCGATGCTCCACCCACCCCAACGTCTCCCGCAAGGCATCCATAAACGCCAAATTCTCTTCCTTCATTCCCACCGTCACCCGCAAGCAATCCTTCAAGGCCCCACCCGCCTTATTCAGATTCTTGATCAACACCTTGCGTTCTTTCAGACCTTCAAAGATCAGATCCGCCTTACCAGGATGCGTTTTAAACAAAATAAAATTCGCATCGGAAGGATAGGGCTCAACCCCATGCAGATTCTTCAGTGCCTGCATCAACAGCCCACGATTCTCCACCAGCTCGTCGGTCTGTTGATCCAGCACCTGACGATGCTTGAGGGCAAAGTCGGCACTGGCCTGGGTCAGTACATTGATATTGTAAGGCAGCCGTACCTTATCAAACTCTGCCAACCACTGATGTGGTCCCGCCAGCAGACCCAGACGCAGGCCTGCCAGTCCCATTTTCGACACCGTACGCATCACCAACAGATTTTCATACTCACCCAGCTTGTGCATAAAGCTGGAACCGGCAAAGGCATGATAGGCCTCGTCCACCACCACCAGCCCTTCGGCGGCATTCAGTATCTCCACCACCTCTGACTCTTTAAACAGGTTGCCGGTGGGATTGTTGGGATAGGCAAGGAAGATTACCGCGGGTTGATACTCCTGGATACGCTCAAGCATCGCTGGCATGTCTAATGTAAAGTCTTGCCTTAGTGGTACTGCCTCATAATCCATACCGGCGAAGGTGGCGATCATGTCATACATAACAAAGCTGGGGGCCGGGGCCATGATGGCGCGACTGGGTGAGCGCATGGCGAAGGCGATCATCTGGATGAGCTCATCGGAGCCATTACCCAGAATCACGTCCTGATCTTCGGGGATCTGCATCGCCTCACGCAGGCGCGACTTTAATTGTGAGGCATGGGGATCGGGATAGCGATTGAGGGATACATCACGCAACAAAGTGGTCCACTCCTCTACCATCTCTTCCGGCCAGGTGTAGGGATTCTCCATCGCATCCAGTTTGATGTAACCCGAAGGATCAGGTACATGATAGGCATGCATGGCGCGAATGTCAGAACGTATCCAGTGTTTGACGCGTGATTCTATAGACATGATGGTTCCTTATTCTGACTCCGAGTTAAAAACGCTGAGTCGCGGAGAAAGACAAGTAAGAATAAGAATTTAAAGGCTTGGCTGCTTGATGAGTTTATCACCCTACTTATTTGAACTACTTATCTCGCTTTTTCTTCGCGTCTCTGCGACTCCGCGAACTCTGCGTTACAAACTCAGAGCAAAATCAATCCTTAATACGATACTCAGCCGAACGTGCGTGTGCGGTGAGGCCTTCGCCGTGCGCCAGGATCGAAGCTACCTTGCCCAGCTCGGAGGCACCCTCGGCAGAGCACATGATCAGGCTGCTACGCTTCTGGAAATCATAGACGCCCAGTGGCGATGAGAAACGTGCGGTGCGCGAGGTGGGCAGTACATGGTTAGGCCCGGCGCAATAATCCCCCACGGCCTCGGCGGTATAGCGTCCCATGAAGATGGCACCGGCGTGTTTGATCTGTTTGGACATGGTCAGTGGATCGTCCACCGACAGCTCCAGATGTTCGGGGGCGATGTAGTTGGCAATCGCTACGGCCTCGTCCAGATCCTTCACCTGTATCAGGGCACCACGATCCTTTAATGACTTACGAATGATCTCATCACGCGGCATCTCTTTGATCAGCGCATCGATGCTGGCCTCTACCTGTTTGAGGTAGTCGGCATCGGGACAGAGCAGGATGGATTGCGCGTCCTCGTCGTGTTCTGCCTGCGAGAACAGATCCATGGCGATCCAGTCGGGGTTGGTCTTGCCGTCGCACACCACCAGGATCTCGGAAGGGCCGGCGATCATATCGATACCGACGGTACCGAAGACCATGCCCTTGGCGGTGGCCACATAGATGTTACCGGGGCCGACAACCTTGTCCACCTGCGGGATGGTCTCGGTGCCGTAGGCCAGCGCCGCGACGGCCTGAGCACCGCCGATGGCGAAGACGCGATCCACGCCGACGATCTGTGCTGCGGCAAAGACCAGTTCATTCACCACGCCATCGGGGGTGGGCACCACCATGATCAGTTCCGCCACGCCGGCAACCTTGGCAGGGATGGCATTCATCAAAACGGATGAAGGATAGGCGGCCTTACCACCGGGCACGTAGAGGCCCACACGTTCCAGTGGCGTTACCTGCTGACCCAGCAAGGTGCCGTCGGCCTCGGTATAGCTCCAGGATGCCTGTTTTTGATGTTCATGGTAGTGACGCACGCGTTCGGCTGCGGTCTCCAGTGCCGTACGTTGTTCGGGGGTAATGCTGTCCAGTGCCTCTTGCAGACGCGAAGCCGGGATCTCCAACTCCGCCATGGCGGCAGCATTCATACGATCAAAGCGGTTGGTCATCTCCACCACCGCATCATCACCACGGCGGCGTACCTCGGAGAGGATATGTCGAACGGTCTGCTGAACATCATCATCGGAAACCCCTTCCCAGGCCAGGAGGTCATCCAGTTGCTGCCAAAATCCTTCAGCGGAGCTATCCAGTCGCTTGATGTCTGCCATCTTTGTCTACCGTATTTGATTCAATATTGAGGAATTATAACTGACTGTACCCAAAAGCGTTATGGGCAGAAGAAGGGCGCAGCGAAAACTGCGCCCTAATATTGTTACTGTTTTGCCACGGCCTGTTCGATGATGGTGATGAATTCCTTCACCTTATCGTGTTTCATCTTCATCGAGGCCTTGCTCACCACCAGGCGAGAGCTGATATGGGCGATCAGCTCCATCGGCACCAGACCATTGGCCTTGAGGGTATTGCCGGTATCCACCACGTCGACGATGCGATCCGCCATGCCCACCAGTGGCGCCAACTCCATCGAACCATAGAGCTTGATGATGTCTACCTGCTGACCCTGTTCGGCATAGTAGCGTCGGGTGGAGTTCACAAACTTGGTGGCTACACGCAGACGGCCCTGAACCGGCTCGGCATTCACAGGTCCGGCGGTCATCAGTCGGCACTTGGCGATCTCCAGATCGACAGGTTCGTAGAGCCCTTCCCCACCATGCTCCATCAGCACATCCTTGCCTGCCACACCGATGTCGGCACCACCGTGTTGCACATAGGTGGGTACATCGGAGGCACGAACGATGATCAGACGTACATCGGGACGCGTGGTCTCAATGATCAGCTTGCGGCTCTTCTCCGGATCCTCCAGCGGCACGATGCCGGCATGGGCCAGTAAGGGCAGGGTATCTTTATAGATACGGCCCTTGGAAAGGGCCAGGGTAAGAATCTCACTCATGACTGTGATTTGGCCTTGTACTTTTTCATGTACTTGTCCACGTCCTTTTCCGGAATACGCTGGATGGTGGCACCCAGCAGCATCAGTTTTTCTTCGATCCTTTCGTAACCACGATCGATATGATAGATACGATCCACCAGGGTTGGCCCATCGGCCACCAGGCCGGCCAGAACCAGTGAGGCCGAGGCACGCAGATCCGTAGCCATCACCTGCGCACCGGTAAGACGCTCAACACCGGTTACGATGGCGGTATTGCCTTCCACTGCGATGTTGGCACCCATGCGTTGCATCTCCTGCACATGCATAAAGCGGTTTTCAAATACGGTTTCGGTGATGGCACCGGTGCCCTCGGCCACCGCATTCAGCGCGGTGAACTGCGCCTGCATATCGGTAGGGAAGGCAGGGTAAGGCGCGGTATGGATATTCACGGACTTGGGACGCTTGCCCTTCATGTCCAGCGTGATCCAGTTATCGCCGACTTCCAGCTCGGCACCGGCCTCTCGCAGTTTGCCCAGTATCGCATCCAGCTGCGTCGGATCCGTGTCCTTGACCTTGATCTTGCCACCGGTGATGGCCGCCGCCACCAGGTAGGTGCCGGTTTCGATACGATCAGGCGAGACGCAGTAGCGAATGCCATTAAGGCGTTCTACACCCTCGATGGTCAGTACCGAGGTGCCGGCACCTTCGATCCTGGCACCCATGGCAATCAGGCACTTGGCCAGATCCACCACCT
>JAOUJT010000230.1 GCA_029883105.1 Gammaproteobacteria bacterium | reverse complement strand
CATAGACATTCTCATAACTCATGGCGATGTGGGCCAGATCCTTCTTCGCCGTTGCCTTGCCTGCAGCGGAGAATTTGGCCACCGCCCCTCGGGGGGTGGCCTTGGAAGTTTGACCTCCAGTATTGGAATAGACTTCCGTATCCAGCACCAGAATATTTACATCCATGTCCGAGGCCAGCACATGATCCACACCACCATAACCAATGTCATAGGCCCAACCATCGCCACCCATGATCCAGACACTCTTGCGACAAAGGTTCTCCGCTACGCTCTCCAGCTCACGTGCCTGTTGTAGATCCAGTGGCGCTAATTGCTGACGTAATTGTTCAATACGTAGACGTTGTTCAGCAATCTCCGCTTCATCCGATTCCGAGGCCTGCAGGATGGCCTCAACCAATTTATCTCCTACCTCATTGCTCAGTGAGCTTAACAGGCGACTCGCATACTCACGCTGCTTGTCTATGGCCACACGCATGCCCAGGCCAAATTCTGCATTATCCTCAAACAGGGAGTTGCTCCATGCCGGTCCGCGACCCTCATGGTTTAGGCTCCATGGTGTAGTGGGAAGGTTGCCGCCATAGATAGAAGAGCAACCGGTGGCATTGGCCACCACCATCCGATCACCAAACAACTGACTGGCCAGTTTTACATAAGGTGTCTCACCACACCCTACGCAGGCACCGGAAAATTCAAACAGAGGTTGTAACAACATGCTGCCCTTGATGGTAGTGGTCTTGATCTGTTGACGGTCATACTCCGGCAGGCCCAGAAAAAACTGCCAGTTGTCTTTTTCTGCGTCACGCAAGGGGGGTTGCGCTGCCATGTTCAGTGCCTTGCGTGAACTGTTGGACTTATCGTGAATGGGACAGATATCCACACACAGGCCGCAACCGGTGCAATCCTCCGCCGCCACCTGGTAGCTGATGTGGTAGTCATCAGGAAAGTCCTTACCCTTGATCTGTACATGTTTAAACGTGGCAGGGGCCTGGCCTGTGAGCGACACAGGAAAAGCCTTGCTGCGTATGGCTGCATGGGGGCAGACCAGCGGACACTTTCCACAGTGGGTACACAACTCCTCTTCCCACACCGGAATTTCCAGCGCCAGGTTGCGCTTTTCATAGGCGGCGGTGCCCAGCGGGAAGGTGCCATCACTGGGCAATAGACTGACCGGTAGCTGATCACCGCGTCCGGCGATCATCTCGGCGGTGACTCGCTTCACAAACTCCGGCGCATCCTCCGCTACCACATCATGTAATTGAATTGTGCTGGTGGCCATCGTCGGCACGGACAGTTCGTGCAGACCTTCCAGGGTCATGTCGATGGCGCGATTATTCTGTTTCACTACCTGCGCACCGCGCTTGCCATAGGTCTCTTCCACTGCCTGTTTGATCTGGGTAATGGCCTGTTCACGCGGTAACACCCCGGAGAGGGCAAAGAAACAGGTCTGCATAATAGTATTAATACGTTGCGCCATGCCGCTCTGTTGCGCCACGGCATAGGCATCGATGTAGTAGACACGAATACCCTTGTCGATGATCTGTTGTTGCATGCCTTGTGGCAGGCTATCCCACACCTTGTCCTCAACCTTGTCGCTATTAAGCAGAAAAACCGCACCCTCTGCGGCCTTGTCGAGCATCGGATAACGCTGCAAGAAAACTTCCTGATGACAGGCAAGGAAGTTGGCCTGACCATCACCGATCAGATAGCTGGAATGGATCGGCTGTGGACCGAAACGAAGATGAGAAACAGTGACTGCACCGGCTTTTTTTGAGTCATAGACAAAATAACCCTGTGCAAACAGTTCGGTATGGTCACCGATAATCTTGATGGAATTCTTATTGGCACTGACGGTGCCATCGGAACCGAGACCATAGAATACTGCCTGTATGGTCTCTTTGTGCACATCGGTAATGAATCCTGCATCCCATTCCAAACTGGTATGACACACATCATCAATGATGCCGATGGTAAATGGATGCTTGGGTGAGCCGCTCTTTAACTCATCAAACACCGCCTTCACCATCGCCGGGGTAAACTCCTTGGACGATAGTCCGTAACGCCCGCCGATCACCTTGGGTAGCTGTTTGAAGCGGCTATGACCACTACTGAAGTCCTGCATGATGGCGGTGGCCACATCCTTATACAGCGGTTCACCATCAGCTCCCGGTTCCTTACACCGATCCAGTACCGCGATGGATCTGACCGAGGCGGGTATTGCGGACAACATCGCTGTGGGCAGGAAGGGCCTATACAGACGTACCTTGAGCACGCCGACCTTCTCCCCCGCTTGATTTAAATAATGCGCCGTCTCTTCTGCCGTCTCGCAGGCGGAGCCCATCAATATCATCAATCGCTCGGCATCCTTGTGGCCCACGTAATCAAACAGATGGTAGGAACGTCCGCTCAAATGGGCAAATTGATCCATACAGCCCTGTACGATCTGCGGGAACATCTGGTAGTGAGGGTTTACGGTTTCACGCGCCTGGAAGTAGACATCGGGGTTTTGTGAGCTGCCACGCAGGACCGGATGTTCAGGACTTAGCGCACGCTGACGATGGGCATAAAGGGTATGTTCATCGACCATCTCACGCAGTGTTTCATCACTGAGGGTTTCGATCTTCGCCACCTCGTGCGAGGTACGAAAGCCATCAAAGAAGTGCAGCATGGGGATGCGACCTTCCAGCGTCGCTGTGTGGGCGATCAACGCCAGATCCTGGGCCTCTTGCACCGAGGCCGAGGCCAGCATGGCAAAGCCAGTGCCTCGTGCTGCCATCACATCGCTGTGATCACCAAAGATCGACAGGGCCTGCGCAGCCAGGGAACGTGCGGCCACATGGAAGACAGCGGGGGTGAGTTCACCTGCGATCTTGTACATATTGGGCAGCATCAGCAGCAGCCCTTGCGAGGCGGTAAAGGTGGTAGTCAGCGCCCCCATTTGCAGGCTGCCATGGATGGCACCGGCTGCACCGGCCTCACTTTGCATCTCAACGATAGCGGGGACAGCCCCCCACAGATTAGGCTGCTGCTGCGCCGACCAGGCATCGGCCCACTCCCCCATGGGTGAGGCAGGAGTAATGGGATAGATTGCGATCACCTCACTCAGCTTGTGTGCAACGCTGGCGGCTGCCTGATTGCCATCTACGGTTTGAGTCTGCTTCGCCATATATTCCTTACCATGCTTGCCTTAGCTGAGAATAGAAAAACCACGCCTCCACCGCCATGAATAGTTCCCTTATGCTTGATCTGCATCAAACAAAGGGCGGGATATCAAAGTCCTGATACTGAAAACGCTTCACCTCGGCCAACAGATCACTGACCTCATCATCATCCAGCCGATGAAACTCCTTGTAGCCATCAGCAATACTCGCCAGCATCCCCATCGGTTGCAGACATATAACCTCATCGGCATGGTTGAGTGTATCCAGACTATGCTGAGTGGCTAACGGTACAGCAACGATAATCCGGGCCGGGTTCTGACTGCGAAGAGAGGCGATCGCCACCTGCATGGTAGCGCCACTCTTCATGCCATCATCCACCAGAATTACCGTATGGCCGGCCAGGGTAGGCTCAGGGACCACACCGCGATAGCGGCGTTCACGGCTCTGCAATAATGCCCGACTCGTCTGCTCCGCAGCATCGACCTGCTCACTACTGATGTGATAACGCTGGATGACTTCCTGGTTGAGGATCTTGTGACCACCGGAGGTGATGGCACCAATGGCAAGATGGTTTTGCTCCTCAACATAGAGTCGGCGCACCAGGAGTATATCCATGGGGATGTTCAGGGACTTCGCCACTTCACTGGCGGGTATGATTCCGCCACGGGGCAGGCCCAGGACGATGGCATCCGCATGCTGTTTATACTCAGTCAGACGTTTTGCCAGTTTCTTTCCTGCCTCTGCCCGGTCATGAAACAAGACACTCATGACGATCCCTCCCTGTTATTCTTGCCTAACATCACACTGCTTACCTGTATAATCTAGCCGAGCATTGTGTATTTAGCCTTGTCGTGGATCATTTGCAGATAAAAAAACGTATTATGGTAGGCTTCTTCTAGCGCAGCTCGATACATCCAGTGTGGTTCGGGGCAGATGGGTTCGGGACAGCCATGAAAATCGGCGTGTAGCCTTTTTGCTCTTGCGACAAGTCGATAGGCAAACGATTGGTACAGCGACATCTGCCTCGCCAGGAGTGCGTCCCTATGGGATCAGCTCTTGATTGCCGCTCTTGTGGGGCTGATTCCAGAGCGCCCAAGGCGGCCTTCTTTTTGGTTATGTATGCCCTCTGGGTGCTTATTCTTAGCCGTAAAGCACCCAGAGGGCATACAAAAAAGTAACTCGCCTGCGGTGCGACAAAAAAACTCTTTTCCACATTAATATATGAATAAAATAAAAAACCCGCTAACGCGGGTTTCTCATCAATCAAATAAAAACAAACTCCAGCTACGCAGCACTAGCCTTACGCTCACTCTTACCAAACACCAACTCCTCACCCTTACTATCAACGGTAATCACATCACCCGGGATGAACTGTGAGGAAAGGATCGCCTGTGCCAGTGGGTTCTCTACCGCAGACTGGATAGAGCGTTTCAGAGGTCGCGCACCGTAGACCGGATCAAAACCGGCATCGCCCAGTTTATCCAGCGCCGCCTCGCTAAACTCAATGTCCATATGTCGGTCCAGCAGACGACGACGAAGATATTCCACCTGTATGGTAACAATGGAACGTATCTGCTCCCGCCCCAGAGGATGGAACACCACCACCTCATCGATACGGTTGATGAACTCGGGGCGGAAATGACCGCT